>JAZONJ010000021.1:0-8381 GCA_045654425.1 Acutalibacteraceae bacterium | reverse complement strand
GGCTGTTGACGCGGATTTCAACGCTTACAGCAAGGAATATGAGGATGCAATCTACTGCATCGGTTCTGTTCTCCGACCCCATCCCTTCCCGATGATGGTGCGTGATTTCCAGAGTGTTGTCGGAATTGAAGCCAGAGAACAGTTTATTGAAATGACGGGACATCTTCCGAACGCAATCGTTGCCTGTGTCGGAGGCGGTTCAAACGCAGCAGGTCTTTTCTCAGGCTTCCTTAACGACCCCGTTGATATTTACGGAATCGAGCCTCTTGGCCGTGGAGAAAAGCTCGGCGACCACGCGGCAAGCCTTAAATACGGTACCGAGGGCATAATGCACGGTTTTAACAGCATTATGCTTAAAGACGAACACGGCGACCCTGCTCCCGTATACTCGGTTGCAAGCGGACTTGATTATCCTTCTTCGGGACCCGAGCACGCATTCCTTCAGGAAATCGGCAGAGTTAAGTACGATGTTATAAATGACGAAGAGACCATTGACGCATTCTTCAAGCTTGCTCGCATGGAAGGTATAATTCCTGCTATCGAATCCTCTCATGCAGTAGCTTACGGAATGAAGCTCGCGAAGACTATGGAACACGGCTCGGTACTTATTAACCTTTCAGGTCGCGGTGACAAGGATATGGACTATGTCCTCGAAAACTTCGGTATCAGATAAATATCGGCACATTTTGCACAGGACACAATTCAGCACCCGAAAACCGGGTGCTTTTTTGTTAGCCGTTTTTCCTATGCCTGAAGTATACACGATACGTCTTGGCATAGGAGAAAACGACTCCTGCACAAAATCTGTTCGATATTGGGTTTAGTAAATAAAAGTTTTTCTGCACTAAACTCTGTTTATAATTTAAAATTTTCATAAATCACTTAAATTTTTCATATCATTAAGGGGAGATGGTGGTATGAAAACTCAAGTTAAAAGTCGTGGAGAGACAGCGGTAATTTATTTAATATCTGTAGCTATTGGTTTTTTAATAACCTTTATTTTTATGCTTGGATTTGCTCTTATAAGCGTTATAGCAGACTTGTCTGACTCCTTTGCGACACCATTCGCATCGGTATCAGCGGCAATAGGGTGTCTTGCTTCGGCATATTTTGCATCACGTAGAATCGGCAGTGGAGGTCTTATGAACGGAGTTATATGCGGCGGTGTAATATTTGCAATAACCCTTTTAATATCCCTCTGGCTAGATGACGGCGGCATTACCCTAAACACATTGTTCAATTTTATAATTATGTTTCTTTCCGCTATAATTGGTGGGGTTTGGGGAGTTAACCGAAAACAAAAACAAATATTCTGATAGATAAGCACTCGGCAGAGTGCTTTTTTTCTTTTATGATGCATATTTATGAATATGTCATTGAAAAAATCTATGAGATTTGTTATATTATTTAAGGAGTAAATTTTGTGTCTGCTACAAAAAAGATTACTGTCTCAATAATCTGCTTCACCTTCTTTTTCTGTTGTTGCGCATTCGGGCAGGAGACGCCTGATTTTGAGTTTGTCGGCACCGATGTTGATGATCGGAAAACCGTTATTGTTGATGCGGGTCACGGTGGGTTTGATGGTGGAGCGGTTGCTGATGACGGCACACCTGAAAAGGATATTAATCTCAGCATTTCTCTGAAACTTGCATCGATGCTGCGGTTTCACGGATATAATGTTATCTTAACGCGAAATACTGATCGAGGTACCGAAACTGATTCATCGCAGCCGATTGCAAACCGAAAAAAGAGTGATATGGGCGAGCGACTTCGTATCATAAACGAAAATCCCGATGCCATTTTTGTCAGTATACATCTTAACAAATTTACGTCATCGAGCGCTGTCGGAGCACAAGTTTTCTATTCACCCAATAATCCCTTATCACATGAGTTAGGGTTATCCTTGCAAAAAACGGTTAAAGCCCTTTTGCAGCCTGAGAATGAACGGACAATAAAGAAAGGCACAAAAAGCACATATCTTTTATACAAAGCACAAATACCCGCGGTTATTGTCGAGTGCGGATTTTTGAGCAATAAGACAGAACTTGCGCTTTTAAAAAGTGATGAATATCAATCCAAAATGGCTTTTGCCGTTTTGTGCGGAATATTAAATTATGGGAGTTAAAAAATGGCTTCAAAGTTAAAAACAGTTTATATCTGCGAAGAGTGCGGATATGAGAGCCCGAAATGGATGGGACAGTGTCCCGGATGTAAAAAGTGGAACACTCTTATTGAAGAGGTTATCAGTACGGCAAAGCCCGTTTTTTCAGATTCTGTGAAATCGGGGGTTGCAAAAGCAGAGCCGATCGGGGAAATTTCTTTTGAAAACGAGCATCGCTACAAGACGGGAATCGCTGAGCTCGACAGAGTGCTTGGCGGTGGAATCGTAAAGGGTTCCGTCGCTCTTATAAGCGGTGACCCCGGAATCGGAAAATCCACCATTTTGCTTCAGATATGCAAAAGCATCGAAAAAGGACTTCGAATACTTTATGTTTCGGGTGAGGAGTCGGCGGTGCAACTGAAACTCAGAGCAAACCGTCTCGGAGTGACAAATGAAAATCTTCTCATTATGGCAGAAACAGATGTCGGAGCAATATGCGAGTATATACGTTCGGAAAAGCCTGACCTTGTTATGATAGATTCTATCCAAACAATGAAGATTGCCGAGCTTTCTTCCTCTTCGGGAAGTATCGTTCAGGTCAGAGAGTCTTCAAATCTGCTTCTTTCGGTCGGAAAAGGTCTTGATATACCGATAATCATTGTCGGTCACGTCAACAAGGGCGGAGAGATTGCGGGACCTAAGGTTCTTGAGCATATTGTCGACACCGTGCTTTATTTTGAGGGCGAAAGAAATCAATCCTATCGAATTCTCAGAGCGGTCAAGAACCGTTACGGCTCGACCAATGAAATCGGTGTGTTTGAAATGACTGAGGGTGGTCTTTCTGAGGTTGAAAATCCGTCTGCAATGCTTCTTTCGGGAAGACTGAGCGGTGTTTCGGGCTCCGCAATAACCTGTGTTATGGAGGGAACGAGACCGATTCTCGCTGAGGTGCAGGCTCTTGTTACTGCGAGCGGATTTGGAAATCCGCGCCGAATGGCAACCGGTTTTGACTATAACCGTTTGAATCTTATTCTTGCAGTACTTGAAAAACGCGAAGGACTTTTCTTCTCAAACCTTGACGCGTATCTGAATATTGTCGGGGGACTGAGACTAGATGAGCCTGCGGTTGATCTTGCGGTTGCGATGGCTCTCGTTTCCGGTGTCCGCGATATGCCGATAGATGACGATACGGTAATCTTCGGCGAGGTCGGACTTTCGGGAGAAATACGCTCGGTTCCTAAGATTGTAGAACGTGTAAAAGAATCGGCAAGACTCGGTTTTGCAAGATGTATTGTCCCGAAAGCTTGTTTAAGACAACTGTCAACCTTAAAAGATTCGGTAGAGCTTATCGGTGTTTCAACACTTGCAGATGCTTTGAAATTTATAAGATAAAAGAAAACAGCAGTTCGAACGGAACTGCTGTTTTTAGTTATATAGTCTTGATTTTAGGCGTTATGAATTTTACAAGTTCTCCGACTCCGAGGGTAATGATAGCCGAAATGAGAAGATAGAGCCAACCTAAACCGCTAAGAGTTGTAAGGGAAAGAAGGTTTCCAAATGGTGTCAGTATTACTATAAGAAGTAAAACAAGCGATATAATGCAGGCTATAGGCATAACCAGATTTCTGACAGTTCCTTTTTGGAAAACTGTATAGGTGTGGCTCAGTGTAAACGAGTGAACTGTACTACAGATACTGAGTACCGCAAAAGAAAGGGTAGTGGCGGCGACTGAACCGTTTGGAGTTCCAATCGCAAAAGCTATAAGAGTTAAAACCGTGATTATAAGGCTCGGAAGCCCAATGCTTACTATAGAGTTAACGCTTATAAGTTCTCGGCTTTCATGTCTGCGAAGACTGAGCGTTGAGCTCGAGTTTTCACTTGAGAATGCGATCGAGGTCGGGAGAAGAGCAATCAAATTCAGCCAAATCATTGAGGCGGCGGCAATAGGTGTTATGCCGAAAATTATTATACCGAGCAGTAGGGTTGCTATCTGTATAGCGGCAGATGTGATGACAAACTTAATGTTTCGAAGAACGCTGTCAAATATTCTGTTACTTTCTTTGAGCGCAAGCACCAGTGTTGAAAACTTGTTATCATCAACGATAAAGTCGGAAGATGCTTTGACCGAATGAGCGGCAGTCTTTCCGAGGGCACATCCGAAATCGGCTTCATTAAGAGATGGAAGGTCAGCAACATCATCGCAGGTAAGAAGAACCTGTTCGCCGCAGGCTTTAAGCGCTTTTACAATACGAAGCTTGTCCTCGGGAGTTGATCTAGCAAATACCGAGCAACTCTGAACCTTTTGATACAGTTCTTCATCAGAAAGCTCTGAAAATTCACTGTGGTCAAGGGCTTCAAAATCTCTTTCAATTATCCCTAGCTCTTTCGCAACCTGTATGGCGGTTTTTTTATAATCTCCCGTAATCATAACAACACGGATATTCTTATTTCTACACTCTTTAATTTCTTTTGCGCACTCAGGCTCGGTAGGATTGTCGAAACCGAGAAGACCTACGAACATAAGCCCGTTTTCAAGCTCTTCCGAAGTCGGGTTTGCGGGAATTTCGTCAAGGGGCTTGAGGGCAATTCCGAGAACATGCAACCCTTCATCAGCAAAGGCGTCTATTGCAGATAAAAGTTTGTCGGAATCTGTGTCTGTGCATTTCGAAAGAATTACTTCGGGAGCGCCCTTTACGACAGCATAGGGTTTTGAATTGATTACCGTTATGGTAGTCATAAGCATGCGTTTTGAGTCAAAGGGAAGCTCTGCGAGTCGGGGGTAAATGCCGTCGATATCGGCTTTGCTGACACCGGTAGCATTAATGCAAGCACGTTCTATTGCAAGTTCCAGCGCGTTTGAATGACGTTCAATATGCTCGCTTTCATTAAGATTGCTGCATATAAGCGCAAGGTTTAAAAGCATAATACCCGCTTCGTTCGGGCGGTTTTTAGAAAGGTCGGTAACTGCTGAGCCTGAATAAATCTTAACAAGGTTATTGTTGTCGTCTGTAAGCACACCTGTTTTATCGGTGCATATAACCGAAGTGCTGCCGATAGCTTCGGCAGAGGGAAGATTTATAAAGGTGAGATTTCTGTTTTGAAGTCTGAGAGCCGAAAAAGAAACGGCGGTTGAAAATATTGTTGGGAGTCCATCGGGAATTGCGCTGAGAATAATCGAAAATCCGAGCAGTAAATATCTCAGAACGGTAGTTTCAAAACCAATTTCGTGATTACCAATGTTTGCGATAATTCCGATAACAAAAACGAGGACTGCAGAGACGGTACAAACAAGGCGTGACATTCTATCGATGTTTTTAAGTTTGGCATGAAGAGGAGTCGTTTTATCATCTGCCTGCTTTTCTACAACTTCTGCGCGTCCGATAGCCGTATATTCAGCGGTCTCGGTAACGATAACGGTTGCTTTTCCGCTCTGGACATAGCTTCCTGCATAGACCATATTTGTGCGTTTTGCTATGGGAGTAATATCCTCTAAAATGAGGTTGGGCGTTTTTTCAATCGGAACAGTTTCTCCGTTAACTGAAAACTCATCGCAGATTAAAACATAAGAATCAATAATTCTGCCGTCGGCTGAAATATAGTCCCCTTTAGAAAGCACAAGTATATCTCCGGGGACAATGTTTGAGGAGGGAATAGACTGCTCCACTCCGTCACGTATTACGGTAGAATAGGTTTCGTGTGAATTACGTAAACGGTTTGTTTTTAAAAGGCTCAGATATTTAATAAATGAACCGATAAATGCATTTGCAATAAGTATACAAATTATCATAAAAGGCTCGGTCCAGTATGCTTTGTCAGAGGAAACAGAGATTACAAAATAAATTATTGCCAAAGCAAAGACAGCAATAGAGGTGTAGTCGGAAATTCTTTTGAGTAAAACTTTCCAAAAGGACGGAACGCAAAAATCGTGAATTTCGTTTTTACCGTATTTTTCCATACGGTGTAATACCTCGACGCTGTCAAGACCTGTATCTTTATTTGATTTCAGAGTTTCTATTACCGAAGCGGTGTCAGAACTATGCCAAATCAAAAATTATCACTCCTAAAGTTTATATATTTAAATATTACTATATTGTTCATTATAAATCAACCGAAAAATAATGTTTTATTTTTAATTATTTTATGTTATACTATATAGGTTAATATGAGAGGTGTATAGTTATGGATTGGACCGAGATTAAAATAAAGGTAAAAACCGAAGATATAGAGAGAGCCTCTGCCATTGCAAATATGGCAGTTTCATATGGTATATATGTTGAAGATTATTCTGATTTAGAGGAGCAGGCTTGGGAAATTGCTCATGTTGATTTGATTGAGCAGGAACTCAGAGACAGAGATAAGAGATTTGGAATCATTCACATCTATATTTCTGAGGAAGATAATGCTGCCGAAGCGGCAGGATATCTTTGTGAGCTTCTCAGCGCTGATAAGATTTCTTATGAAATCGAAAAGCTTGATGTAAATGATTCCGATTGGGCAGACGGTTGGAAAAAGTTTTTTAAGTGTACTGAGGTTGGTGAGAAGATTCTCATCCGTCCGAGTTGGGAAGATTACGATAAAAATACCAATAGAATTGTACTTAGCATCGACCCCGGCGCTGCCTTCGGTACGGGAACTCACGCGACGACTTCGCTTTGTCTTGAGCTTCTTGAGGGTTATGTTACCGATAAAAGCCGTGTTCTTGATATTGGCTCGGGAAGCGGAATTCTGAGTATCGGTGCGATACTTTTAGGGGCTGAGCATGCTGACGGAGTTGATATAGATGCTCAGTCGGTCAAGGTCGCAAAAGAAAACGCCGAGATAAACGGAGTAACCGATAAAACTAACTATATTGTCGGTGACCTTGCCGATAAAATAAGCGGTAAATATAATATAGTCTGTGCAAATATCGTCGCTGATGTAATAATCAGATTGCTCGAAAATGTCGATAATTACATGGAAGAAGATGCTGTGCTTATAACTTCGGGAATCATCGATTCGAGAGAAAAAGATGTTGCCGCCGCTTTTGAAAAGTTCGGATTTACGGTAGAAAAGCGACTGACTCGTGATAATTGGTGCGCTTTTGTGTGCAAAAAGAATCATTAATTTTAGGAGATATTTATGCTTGAATTTGAAGAGCTGAGACTTAAACTTGAGGGCGAAAAGGAAGCCCTTTCGGAGCTTAAAAGCGCTATCGGTTACGAAACTCTCAAAGAGCAGGTTTCGAAGCTTGAAGCTCAGGCCGCCTCAGGCGGTTTTTGGGACAACCTTGAAAATTCACAGGCTGTGCTTCAGAAGATAAGTCAGCTTAAAGGAAAATGCGAAGCCTACGACAAGCTTGTGGGCCTTTATGATGATGCCGAGGTGCTCATAACCCTCGGTGATGAAGATGGTGACCTTTCGGTTGTGGAAGAGGCTGCGGCTATGGTTGATGAGTTCATCGGCGGTCTTGAAGCAATGCGACTGACAACCCTTCTTATCGGTGAATATGATAAGAATAACGCAGTAATAACTTTCCATGCGGGAGCGGGCGGTACCGAGGCGCAGGACTGGAACGAGATGCTTGTCCGTATGTACACTAAATGGGGAGAACGTCACGGCTTCAAGGTCGATATGATTGATTTTCTTGACGGGGATGAAGCAGGACTCAAAAGCGCGGTTCTTCGTATTGAGGGAGAGAACGCATACGGCTTTTTGAAGAGCGAAGCGGGTGTTCACAGACTTGTGCGCATTTCTCCTTTTGATGCATCGGGAAGAAGGCATACATCATTCGCTTCTCTTGATGTAATGCCCGAAATTGATGACTCGGTTGAGGTTGAAATCAGAGCCGAAGACCTTCGCGTTGATACCTACCGTTCATCAGGCGCCGGCGGCCAGCACATAAATAAGACCGATTCTGCCGTTCGTCTTACCCATATTCCGACAGGAATAGTTGTTGCTTGTCAGAATGAAAGAAGTCAGCATCAGAACAGAGAAATGGCGATGCGAATGCTCAAATCCAAACTTATTGAAATCAAGGAAAGAGAGCATCTTGAAAAGATTGAGGACATCAAGGAAGTTCAAAAGGAAATCGCATGGGGCTCGCAGATTCGTTCTTACGTATTTATGCCTTATACTCTTGCCAAAGACCATAGAACAGGCTTTGAAATGGGTAACATCAATGCTGTTATGGACGGTGAAATCGACGGCTTCATCAATGCTTATCTTAAAAAGCAGAGCCTTGATGCACTTGCAGGGGAATAAAAAACAAAATGAATTATAAAACGGTTCCGTTGCTCATGGC
>JAZONJ010000020.1:0-5741 GCA_045654425.1 Acutalibacteraceae bacterium | reverse complement strand
TTAGGAATACAACTGTGGTACCCACCCCCTTGGCTCACAGAACGACATGGCTACGATCCGACTTCCTTAAGAGCCTTAGCATCGAACTGAGGATGGAGAAGTGTATCGAGGTTTCTGGGGTCGATCATAGCAACAGCCTGCTTCTTATCGATCATGCCTTCGTCTACAAGGTCACAAGCAATCTTAAGTGCAGCCTTAGCTGTTCTCTTACCATTTCTTGTCTGGAGCATGTAGAGCTTACCTGCCTGAATGGTGAACTCCATATCCTGCATATCTCTATAGTGGTCTTCAAGGATTGCGCAAACCTTGTTGAACTCTTCGAATGCTTCGGGGAACTTCTCTGCCATCTCAGCGATCGGCATAGGA
This sequence comes from Acutalibacteraceae bacterium, assembly GCA_045654425.1. Lineage (GTDB taxonomy): Bacteria > Bacillota > Clostridia > Oscillospirales > Acutalibacteraceae > SFWF01. The sequence goes on along the minus strand of JAZONJ010000020.1, from coordinate 5,375 downwards.
GTACGAACACCTGCAACAACGTCCTCACCCTGAGCGTTTGTGAGGAACTCACCCATAAGGCCGGGTTCACCGGTAGCGGGGTCACGGGTAAAGGCAACACCTGTACCACAGTTATCACCCATGTTACCGAAAGCCATCATCTGTACGTTAACAGCGGTACCCCAGCTATAAGGAATATCGTTGTCACGACGGTAAACGTTTGCACGGGGGTTGTCCCAAGAACGGAATACAGCCTCAACAGCTCCCATGAGCTGCTCCTTAGGATCGGTGGGGAAGTCCTTACCGATCTTGGACTTGTATTCAGCCTTGAACTGATTAGCGAGTTCCTTAAGATCGTCAGCAGTAAGCTCAACGTCAAGGGTAACTCCCTTTTCTTCCTTCATCTTGTCGATAAGCTCTTCAAAATACTTCTTACCAACTTCCATAACTACGTCAGAGTACATCTGAATGAATCTTCTGTAGCAGTCATAAGCCCAACGAGCGTTACCACTCTTTGCAGCCATTGTCTCAACAACGTCTTCGTTAAGACCGAGGTTGAGAATGGTATCCATCATACCGGGCATAGATGCACGTGCACCGGAACGAACAGATACGAGGAGGGGATTCTCTTTATCACCGAACTTTTTGCCGGTAATCTCTTCCATCTTGTCGATGTATTCCATGATCTGTGCCTGGATATCATCGTTGATTCTTCTTCCGTCTTCATAGTACTGTGTGCAAGCTTCGGTAGTTACGGTGAAACCCTGAGGAACAGGAAGACCGATCTTGGTCATCTCTGCAAGGTTAGCGCCCTTACCGCCGAGAAGCTCACGCATGCTAGCGTCGCCTTCTTTGAAAAGGTAGACAAACTTGTGGCTCATAATTTTACCTCCTGAATTTTCAGACTAAAGTCTGTTTTTTAAACATAATGAAACGACCTATTTATAATAGGTAGTACTTTATCTTAACACACTTTCTAGTAAAAATAAAGAAATTTTTTTATAATTTGTGATTTTTTTGACAATAAGGCAACTTTTAGTGTAAAAAATGGATGAATCTATACTTTTTCACTTATAAAAGCCGTCTTGGATATCCAAAACGGCTTTTAAACATTATTTTTTGAAGATATGAATTAATCTGACTATTACGGGGGATAAAACAGCATTTGAAACAACTTCTAAAACAAAATTACCCATTGCCAAAGCCCAGAAAACAGCCATACCCGAAACGGTGAGACCTATATTTGTTGCGATTGCATCGGCGCTGTCCATAAAGAAAACAAAGCATCCGAGTAAAAATACACCCGTATTAACTATCGGACAAATGAAAGCCGCGCAGAAAGCTGCAAGATATCTGTTGAAACGCGATACCAAACGGTAAACGAGGCCTGAAACAAGTCCGCAAGCGATTCCCTTTGCAAGAACGGTAATAATTGTTCCCGGTATATCGAAAGCGAAGAACAAAGCTGCTCCACCGCTCATTATTACAACCATACCGAAAACGAAGCCGAGCCATGCACCGATTGCGGGTCCGCACATACATGCCCCAAGCACAATCGGAATTAATCCGACTGCAGTTGAAAAAGGACCGAAAAAGGTAGTAACGCTACCGACCCATTGTACGACTATCACAAGGGCGGTAAAAATCGCGCCGACAGTGAGTCTTTCAATCTGATTTTTTGTGTTTGTCATAAATTTACCTCCGATACTGCCCACAGCGCTTCGTTTAATGAATAGTGGATAATGAAAAATTAAGGTGTTTGCTTGCGCAAACGAATGTAAATGTGACAAATGCATCATTTCAACCTTGTTATTTCTATATTCGCTATCCCCAAAATGCGTTTCGGGTGCAGTTCATTTATTTGTAATCCGTAAATACGGTAATTACCTAATTGTTCTTCTCGTAAATGTGGCGTAGTCCGTCGAGAAGAAGATTTTCGTTATAAATTATATCTTTCTTGCAATAGTTGATGACTTCGCGGGCAAGACCGCCGGTTGCAACTACTGTTGCGCTTTCGCCGAGTTCCTCTTCCATACGTTCAATCATTCCGTCAAGCATAGCGGCGGTGCCGTAAACAATACCCGACTGCATACAGTCAGCAGTGTTGTGGCCGATAACCGTTTTAGGACTCGAAACGCTGAGAGAGGGAAGAGCAGCGGTGCCTGATGCCAAAGCGTTCAGAGTCAGCTTCATTCCTGCGGCAATTGCTCCGCCGAGGAAACTTCCGTTTCGGTCAAGCACCGAAACTGTGGTAGCGGTGCCCATATCAATTATGATACAAGGCATTGTATATTCAGCTAATGCGCCGACAGCACCTGCGGCAAGGTCGGCACCAAGCTGAGCAGGATTGTCAATTTTGATATTAAGACCTGTTTTGACTCCGGGTCCAAGCATTAAAGGTACGGTATCGCAGAGAAGAGCGACAGCGTCACTTACGGCAGAGCCTACAATGGGCACTACCGAACATATTATACAGTCTTCAACTTCAGAAACATTCTGACCGTGAAGGGTGAGAATATCCTTGATTTCAATAGCATACTGGTCGGCGGTTTTTTTAGTATCGGTTGCGATACGACCCGTCATCGAGAGTATTGAATCATCGAAAAGACCGAGAGTTATATTAGTGTTTCCTATATCAATTGCAAGCAGCATCAAACCACTCCTTTGCAATATATTATAACACTTATAAGCAAAAAATCAACATTGTTTAATAATAAGAGGCTTATTTCAACAAAATAGTTGACTTTGCGGAAGTTTTTTGTTATAATTGCAAAGCTAATGAAATTTTACGATCTTTAGCCCCTTGCTCTATACAAAAGATGTAGGGCCAAATGTCCAAAAGGAGGTGCAACGAAATGGCAAACAAGTATGAAGCATGTCTCATCTACTCTGTAGCAGGTGGAGAGGAAAAGGTTAACGAGCTTAAGGAAAAGTTCGCAGCCCTCATTGCTGAAAACGGAACTGTAGCTAACGTTGACGATTGGGGTAAGCGTAAGCTTGCTTATCTTATCGACGACGAAGCAGAAGGCTACTATGTTTTCACAACATTTGAGAGCGCTCCCGAGTTCCCCGCAGAGCTTGAGAGAATTGCAGGCATTACCGAAGGCGTTCTTCGCGTTATGACCACAAGAAAGTAATTAAAACGAAGGAGAAAAAATTATGTTTAACCTTGTTGTTCTCACAGGAAGACTTACCGCAGATCCGGAGCTTCGCTATACACCGAGCAACATCCCGGTAACAACATTCTCCATAGCAGTAAGCCGTCGTTATAAGGCAGGCGAGCAGGCAGAGGCTGATTTTATCAACATCGTTGCTTGGCGCCAGACTGCTGAGTTTGTAACAAAGTATTTCCAGAAGGGAAGTATGATCGGCATCGAGGGTTCAATTCAGACCCGTCGCTATGTCGATAAGGAAACAGGTAAAAACCGCACCGCTTTCGAAGTAGTTGCCAACAATGTACAGTTTGTTGAGTCTAAGCGTGATGGAGTAGCTTCTCCTGACGCTCAGCCCGGCTTCTCGAATGCAGGCGCATCTGAATTCACCGACCTCTCGGGCGGGGCCGATGACGATTTACCGTTCTAATTCAACTTTAATCACTTATCGTGATTTGTATATGCCCTGAATTCTAAATAGGAGGCGTTAAAAATGGAGAAAATGGATAGACCCATGCGCAGAAAACCTCACAAGAAGGTTTGTCACTTCTGCGTTGATCGTGTTGAAGTTATCGATTACAAGGACGTAGCTCGTCTTCGCAAGTTCATCTCTGAGCGTGCAAAGATTCTTCCCCGTCGTGCAACCGGCACTTGTGCAGCTCACCAGAGAGCACTCACATCTGCTATCAAGCGCGCACGTCAGGTAGCTCTTCTTCCTTACGTAAACGACTAATAGAAAACTTTGAAAGCCGTCTGCTTTATGCAGGCGGATTTTTGTTGTTTTTTAGGGAAAGGGGAAAAAGGCAGAGGAAAAGAGAAGGTACGGCTTCGCCACGTTATAATTACGATACAACGTCAATTTATTGATGTTGTTGGAGTTGTTCGCGAAGGGTTGCCTTTGTGCTCCCTTTTTCGCAATCTCTTTCCCTTAAATTCCTATTGACATTTTATTTTCAAAGTGCTAATATGTATAAAAAGCAAAACCTATGATTAAGAGTAGTAACCAAGAGGGAAACTCAAAGAGAGCCGTCGGCGGTGGGATGACGGTAGCGAAACTTTCGGTGAATGGACTTATGAGGGCAACCGAACAAGTGTAAGCTTTAGTAGCAGTTGACGGGAGTGACCGTTATATCACAGGCTGTATGTCAGTACGGCTTTGAGCGGATGATTTTTTCATCAATTTGGGTGGCACCGCAGGATTTTCTCAGTCTTGTCCCATATTTTTGGGATAGGATTTTATTTTTTGTTAGGTGATTTTATGTTTTTGTTAGTCAAGCGATGGCGACCTTCAAACCGCATATAACTGAAAATATATTTTGGAGGAAATAAAAAATGAAATTAAATAATGTTGATTTTGATACCTATTTTAATAATTATCCCGATAAGGACGGATATTTCGGAAAATACGGCGGAGTGTACGTTGAAGACAAACTGAAAGCTGCTATGGCAGAGATTACTTCGGCTTATTATTCAATCTGCCAGTCGAGAAAGTTTATCGCTGAGCTCCGCAGAATCAGAAAAGAGTTTCAGGGAAGACCTACACCTGTTACCCATCTTGAAAGACTGTCCGACGCTCTCGGCGGAAAGGTTCAGCTTTATGCAAAGCGTGAGGACTTAAACCATTCGGGCGCTCATAAGCTCAATCACTGTATGGGTGAGGCTCTTCTTGCAAAATATATGGGCAAGAAAAAGATTATCGCTGAGACGGGAGCCGGTCAGCACGGTGTTGCTCTTGCTACTGCAGCGGCTTATTTCGGACTAAAGTGCGATATTTATATGGGTTCTGTCGATATAAAGAAGCAGGCTCCGAACGTTGCTCGAATGAAGATTCTCGGTGCAAATGTTGTCGAGGTAACTCACGGTCTTCAGACTCTCAAAGAGGCTGTTGACGCGGCTTTCGACGCTTACAGCAAGGAATATGAGGATGCAATTTACTGCATCGGTTCTGTTCTCGGACCCCATCCCTTTCCGATGATGGTGCGTGATTTCCAGAGTGTTGTTGGAATTGAAGCCAGAGAACAGTTTATCGAAATGACAGGACATCTTCCGAACGCAATCGTTGCCTGTGTCGGCGGCGGTTCAAACGCAGCAGGTCTTTTCTCAGGCTTCCTCAACGACCCCGTTGATATTTACGGAATCGAGCCTCTTGGCCGTGGAGAAAAGCTCGGCGACCACGCGGCAAGCCTTAAATACGGTACCGAGGGCATAATGCACGGTTTTAACAGCATTATGCTTAAAGACGAA
>JAZONJ010000019.1:0-9572 GCA_045654425.1 Acutalibacteraceae bacterium | reverse complement strand
AACGGATTTTATTTCGGACGTCCCGAAAACGCTCAGACATATTCTCATGCAGGCTATGTCAGAGATTATTCGGTTGCAGCGGTTGTTGACGGCTATGAAAACGGAATGGTGACGGCAACACTTAAAAATAAATTCTTGCGCGGTCAGGAGCTTGACTGTCTTGAACCCGGAAGTGTTCCGTTCAAGGTTGTTGCAAATGAACTTTTTAACGGAGAAAATGAGCCGATAGAATCGGCGCCGCACCCGATGATGCAAATTAAAATACCTTTTGACAGACCAATAAAACCGGGCTCAATGCTCAGAATGAAATCAGAATAATAAAAGGCTCCCGTGTCAACACTTGATACGGGAGCTGATTTTTTATGTTAAAACAGTTTGAGAAGAGGGTAGGAGTCAGTTATTTCCTTTTTCTCGTTTCAATGTTTCTTGTTATTATGCGTATAGCAAATCTTATGCTCGACCCGAAACTGCAAAGTGTGGGGAATATGAATTCAATTCGTACCATCAGCGTTGGGCTCCAGAGAGGAACGATATTTGATTCCAATATGAATCCAATAACCAATAGCAAAAAGAAATATATAACCCTTATAACCGATATGCCAAGGGCGTCGGTTACGCTTTGTGACTATTTTACAAGCCGTGAGGTTATGGATATGTTAGATACGGTACGAAAGAGTAAATTGCCAATTATCACAACATATAAAAATATTAAAGGAAGCGGTGTGCAGTCATTTGAATTTAGCGAACACGCCGAGGAGACGGCAAAACATTTAATTGGATATACCGACCAAAGCGGACACGGAGTTTCGGGAATAGAAGCAGCATTTGAAGAGTTCCTTTATAGTGACAAGGAGGCAAAAATCAGTTTCTCAACAGACGGAGTAGGAAACCTTATAAAAGGGGATAATATAGAGTATAAGTACGACGAAAGTGTTGAAAAAAGCGGAGTTGTGCTGACTCTTGATATGGAAATTCAGAAAATTTGCGAAAAGGCGGCAGATTCGCTTTTGTTTGGAGCGGTTGTGGTCTCAGAGGTCGAAACGGGTGAAATCAAGGCAATGGTAAGCCGACCTGATTTTGATATTTCGAATCTTTCGCAGGCTATTATTAATCCGGATTCTCCGCTTATTAACAGAGCGATGCTGACCTATAATGTCGGGTCAGGCTTCAAGCCGTTGGTTGCAGCGGCGGCACTAGAAACAGGAAGAAAAGGTTATCTTTGTTTATGTGAGGGATATTCCGATATTGACGGGCAGCTTTTCCGCTGTCACAAAATTACGGGACACAGCTGGCTTGATATGGCAGGAGCGCTGAAGCACTCTTGTAATGCATATTTTTACAGTCTTGCAATAGATGTAGGAAATGAAAAAATTTATAAAATGGCAGAAACAGCAGGATTTAACAACTCGGTAAGTTTCGGATACGGAGTTGGCACAAAGAGGGCGCAGATAGGCGATAAAGATTGGCTTTCAAAGTCGGACAGAGCGCTTGCAAATCTTGCTATAGGTCAAGGAGAACTGATGGTTTCTCCGATAGGAATATTGACACTGTATTCTGCTATTGCGGGCGACGGCAGATATTATACACCGTCACTGATTAAGGGAATAGTGAAAGACAACGCTATTGTTGAGGAATCGCCAAAAACCGAAAAAATAACCCTCATGAGTCAAAACACAGCGAAAAATTTACGTGAAAGCCTTCAGGGTGTTCTGGATGAAAACGGAACGGGAGCTATTGCAAAGCCAAAAACAGTTTCGGCAGCAGGAAAGACCTCAACCGCTGAAACAGGAATAGTGAAGGACGGAAAAAGGGTCGTAAACACGTGGTTCTGCGGATTTTTTCCCTTAGAAGAACCAAAGTATGTCGTAGCGGTTCTTTCTGAAAATTCCGAAGAGGGTTGCGGCGGAGTTTTCGCAGAGATTGCGGATGGCGTTATGGCAAATGAATCAAACAAAAAATAAGACAGTCAAAAGACTGTCTTATTTTGTACAAAGGGAAATTTAAAAATGTCCAATATCTACTGCTTCGCCGGTTTCTTTGTTTTGAGGAACAAGATTATCGTCAAAGTGAATAATTACATTTTCTGAGCTAAGGATGTTTTGAAGTTCCTTAATATCAACATCGGTAATAGCTTTTTTGGTGTCAATGGCAAGGGCTGCAGCATCACCTGCAACCTGACCGGTGATAATTGCGGGAGGAATAACTCTTACAATATCCCAAGCAAAACCTTCTGCGCTTATCGAACGACCGGCTGTAATAACGTTGTCGAAGCCTGTTCTTATTAAACTTCCAAAAGGTATTTCATAAAGAGCGTCGCGATGGTCAAAGTCGCATATAGCGCCGACAGAATCCTCAAAGTGACAATATACATCATCTGTTTTCACGGTGTAGTCGCCATCAATTCTGCGTGTGGTACGGAACTGCGGCATTATAGGCAGTAAGGTAATATCTCTTGATTTTCGGTCATCAGGCTTTATCTTTTCAAGAAGTTCAAGCTGGTTTTCAATAAGATATTGACTGACGTGGTCTCCGTCAGTACCATCCCAAAGGGGTTTGCCTTCGGGGTGTCCCTTACCATAAAGGTTTGCAATACCTGCAGGTTTATAGTTTACAAGATTTGCAATATCTCCCGATTCGCATACTTTTTTACAGCTTTCAAGGGTGGCAACAAAACCCGAGTAGGAGTGGTAATTTCCGCCTGTAACGGTCGGCACTCCAAAACGGTATAAAATATCGGCATCACCAGTAGCATCAACATACATTGCAGCTTCGCAGGAGATATATCCTGATTTATTAAATAGCGTAATTGAATCTATATGTCCGTTTTTGCCTGCAACATCAGTCACAATGGTATCGAACATAATGTCAACGCCCTCTGCGGTAAGAATTTCGCAAAGAACCAGAGAAAAAATGGGAGCAGAATAGCGGCTACGAAGTCTGACGCTTGTATTGCCTTGACCGGGTTCGCCGTCTTTCCATTCATCGGGGATGGTATCAAAACCATATTCTATTGAAAGTCTGAGAAATTCATCGGCCATACCCTTGATTATCTGTACTCCGCGACCATTGCAAAGAGGTACAAAAAGATTGATAAGTCCTATCGTTGCAAGTCCGCCGAGTTGGGTAGATTTTTCAATTAATACTACACGCTTACCGTGTCTTGCTGCAGAAAGCGCAGCAGCAGCTCCTGCGACACCACCGCCTGCGACAGCGACGTCATATTTAAGAGTTTTAGTAATTTCCATAAAACACCTCATAGATATTTATTTATAAATTTTAGCATAAAATGGTTAGTAAATCAATTCTTATTGTTAAAATATTTTATTTTAGTTAAGAATTCTTCCGCTTCGGTACGATTTGAAAATATATAAATGTCTTTGTCGGAGTATTTGTTCAAGAGTTCTAATACAGTCGGTCTATTTTGAGTATTATAATTTTTTATAAACTCTGTAAATTCTTCATCATATTTATCGTGTTCTACCCAAGGCATATCACTTCGGGGTTTTCCTTTTCTCTCATTTATGCCACTAAGACAAACATCAAGCGGATAATCGAGGAAAAAGACCGTATCACACTCTTTCATTCTGAGTTCAATTGTGGAAGCGTAATTGCCGTCGATTATCCATTCGCTCTGTTTAAGGATTTTCTCTAGTCTTTCAAGAAAAACAGATTTTTCGACAGTTGTTTTATCTGCATTCCAGAACAGCATATCTAAATGAAAGAGCGGAATATCCGTGATTTTATGCAGCATTTTGGAAAAGGTGCTTTTACCACTACCTGGACATCCGATAACTATAATTTTCTTCATGCTTTATTTACCTTTAATTTGAGATTTACCGATTAAATTATAGCATAAATTTTCGAGGTGTACAATGAAATAAATATAAAATAATTAAAATTGGGACTTTACAGTTCGAAAATGCTTTCGCGCATTTTTGACTGCTTCGACTAATCCAAGGGCTATTATCACAAAAATAAAAACGAGCCCAATCCTTACGGATGAGCTCATTTTTATTTGGCGGAGAAGGAGGGATTCGAACCCTCGAACCACTTTTAATGGTTACACGATTTCCAATCGTGCGCCCTCGACCAACTACGCGACTTCTCCATAGGGTCAAGCACTATTATACTAACTATTATTAAAAAAATCAAGTCTTTTTTTAAATTAATATAAATTTGCCATTTCCGCTATTTTTTCTTTAATCTGCGATCTCAGTTCTGCGGGAGATACAACCTCAATATCTGCTCCGAATTGCATCAACCAACCGATAAGTCCCTCGCTCAGAAGAGCTTTCGTTCTGAAACTGAACTTACCGTTTTCACGCTCTATAATATGTATCTTGTCGGAGAATCGGTCGATAACCTGTTCGAGAATGGTCTCGTTACAGCGAAGCTCGATTTCGGTAAGTGCACCGCCAAACATATTAAAGGCTTTAGATATATAATCGGCGGTGTCAAATTTTTCGGTATAATTACTGCATTCCTTAAAATGACGAGCGGTCTCTTCGGTTTCCGAGACCGATTTCATACGATCAAGTCTCAGATGCATAAGATTATCGTATTTTTCATTATTACAAACAAGATAATAATGGTCATCTGTCCAGATAAGCGCGTATGGACTTACCTTGAATTGCTTTTCACTAACGGTAATATTTCTTCCGTCTGCAAGATGTCTTGATAAATAACGGAGAGTAACCTTTTTGCCGTTTTCGATTGCTTGTCTTAGAGCATCAATGCTTATGTAAATTTCTTCGTTATTGCACTTATGGTTATATTCAATATAGGTTGATTTTTCGCGAACCTTAGCCTGTTCGTCCGACATCATAGCGTCAAGCTTTGAAACGAGCTCGCGTGTCTTCTTAGGGGTTATGAAATCTGCCGACTGAACGGCATCGGTAAGCAAATAAAGTTCAGGAAGTTCAAACTCACGGGAGGCAAGAAAAACACCCGAACGCGGAGTTTTGGTCTTAATAATATCGTAGCCATAGAAGATAAGATTTTCAATATCGTCATATATAGCCTTGCGTTCAGCGTTTATTCCGTAATCCTTAAGATAGTTGCAGATTTCGGTGGCGTTGAGCGGATGCTCTTCATCGGAATATTTTTTGAGAATATCTACAATATAAAGTATTTTCAGTTTTCCGTTTCTTCTAGCTTCCATTTGTTTATCAACTCCAGAAATTCATCATAGGTATAAAGGGTGTTAAGAGCATCAAGCAGGGTATTTGTCGGAAGGTTAGGGATTTTAATAAATCTGCAAAGAGCTTCTCTTAAAATACTGCTGTTATCTCTTCCCGAAAGACCTAAAGTATAAAGGTCGGTTTTGTTGATTTTTCTGCCGATTTTATCCTCTTTTTTGTGTACAAGACCTACGCGGTCGAGTGCCGCTGTTATTATCTCGTCGGGAGTTCCTTCAACACCGAGAAAGCCTTCGGCTGAGGGCTTGGTCTTGCGTTTCTCTTTTCCTTTTAGAGAGGGAAGATAAACATTTATTATCTCTCCCTGCTTTACAAAGTTTTTAATGTGGCTTCGTATTATCTGACCGGCATTATCAGAGTCGGTTATAATTACAAGACCTGTCTTTTCGGCAAGCAACTTAATCAGGAAACGTTTTTCCTCGTTTTTGAATATGCCGAAGCCGTCTGTTGTGATTATTGTGGCATCGATAAAATTTGAAAGACGGATTTTATCGTATTTGCCTTCAACAATAACTGCTTTATCCAATTTTATCAAAGCGCTTCACCGGTTTTCATAATATAAATTAGTTTAATGATAAGTTGTTCAACTATAAAACGGTCATTTGAGGAGTAACTTTTAATTTTGCGGTCGGCATCGAGAAGAGCGTTAAAGGAATACTCAAGTTTTTTATAGTCATAACGACGAAGATTTTCAGCCGCGCGATTGAGTGTGAATTCGCGGTTTTTCGGAACTTTGAAATCCTCGGCAATCTGTAAAGGACGGAGTCCCGAATCTTTTGCGGCGGCAACACGGTACATATCAACAAAGGTAGAAGAAATGTTAAATATTATGATTTCGGGAGCAACCTTCATAAAGTAAAGCTCGTCAAGAAGGGTCATTGCTCCTGCGGTATCACCGTTTATTATTTTAAACGAAAGGTCGTAAACCGAAGCCTCAATGGATTTTACGGCGACGGCATCAATCATACTTTTGGTAATTTCTTCGCCCTTTGCAAAAGCGCAAAGTTTCGAAAGTTCGTTAACGAGAACCTGCGTGTCAGAAGAGCAGGTGTCGATAAGATAGCCTGCGTTTGAAAAGGAGAGAACAGAGCCCTGACGCTTAGCAGAAGCAGAGAGTTGACGTGCGAGCTCCTCTTTGGTTCTGTGGTCGAGCTGAGCTACAATACCTCCGATGCTTTCTGCGGCGGAAATAAGCTGTCTGAGACGGTTTGACTTTTTCTGGTCGGGTGTGTAAGCATCGAAATATAAAACGAAAACCGAGGTTTCATAAGCATCACCCACAAGGGACAAAAGCCTTTCAAACTCATTTTTACCCGCGCCGTCAATATCATAATCGGTAAGAATGACACATTTTTTGTCCGCCATAACGGGAAAGCCGTTAAGCTCATCGTAAACATCCTGAAGAGAACAACCGGATTCAAAACGGAGCAGATTCAGCCCATCGTCTTCTCCGACAGATGCAGAAATTATTCGATTGACAGCTTGCTTTTTAAGAAAACCATCGTTGCCGTGGATGATGTATACCGAACATAGTGCTCCCGAATCAAGAGAACTTTTAAGAGTCTTCTCGTTTAGCGGCATCGTCTTTCTTCCTTTCTTTTCGTTTTTTATTATTATACAATAATGCGACTGTGAAAATCAATAATGAAGAGAATATAAAAGCAAAATTTGAAAGTTTCGGGTCGATGTATATTATAAGGTTATCAAAATCCCCGAAAAAGTTTATAACCGAGTTTGTGTATCGTGTGGAAATACCACCAATATAAAAAATCATTCCGGAAATAATTTTAATAAAGGGAATAGCAGATAAAACTATTCCGAGAGTTGAAAGAATAAGAGTCACTTCCACCGCAAGACCTATTAAAACTATAACTAACGGAGAAAGCGGAGAGACGTAACCGAAATAGTAAGTCGATATAGGCAGAATACAAACGGTTGCAGAGACAGCGACGATTATCATATCCAAAATGCTGTTTAAGTATCTGCCGAATTTACCTTTTAACCTTAAAAACGCGATTAGATACTGAATCATTGGAGATAAAAAGACAACGCCGAAGGTTGCAAAAACAGAAAGTAGAAAAGAGGGACTGCCTGCAATAAAGGGGTTTACAAGTGCCATTACTGTTACTGCAAAGCCAAGGGAATTAAGCGGGTCAGCTCTTCGGCTTATAAGAGAGCCTGAAAGCATAACCGAGCTCATAACTACCGAGCGGATTGCAGAGGTGTGAAAATCGCAAAGTGCGATTAATGATAAGAAAAGCACAAAACAAAGAAAGACAGAAATTCTTCTTTTAACTTTCAGTTTTGAAAGGACTTTAAGCAAAATTCCGCTAAGAATACCGACGTGCAGTCCCGAAACTACCATAATATGTGTAACTCCGCAAACTTTCGTCTTTTCGTAAAGTGAATCAGAGATGAATTCGCGGTTGCCTGTGACCAGTGCAAGCATAACTCCTCCGATATCACCATCGCAAACCGAATATATTTGATTTTTGATATAACCGCGAAGTTTACCAAGGTTTTGATAAAAAGGAGAGTGGCCGGTTTTAACTTCGTTTACTGTTTTAATATAGCTTGAAAGAAACACACCGTCTGCAAAATTGCTGTTCTTGTATTCATTTTCTATAGGTTCCAAAGTTACCGTTATGTTCAGACGGTCACCGATATTATAAATATTATCCCTAGTAACTATGTTGCATTTTAAATCGCCTTTTAACATAGAATGTTTGCCTTTTAAGGTATAAACTGTCCATTCTCCACTGTGTTCAGGTTCGCGGATTATTGTGCCTTCGAATTTAGCGGTAGTGCCTTTAAGCTCCTGAATCGGAGTATAAACGCATGATACGGAAAATATGCAGGAGGCAACCAAAAGGATAAAAGCGATAAGAACAACTTTATTGTTTGGGTTTTTGAAAAAATTCTTTCCCTTTATGCAAAAGATAACGAAAAAGAAGAGCAATATCAAAACAGCAAAAAGCAGAATGACAGGAATATCGCAATGCAGAGTTATAAAAGATAAAATGAGCGATAACGCCCCAAGCAGTATGTAAGGTCTTTTCATATAATGAGCTAAAACAAATCCCCGATAGCATAGGTCTAACGGGGATTTTGGATTTATTTAAAGAAGAGGGGGAGTGGTTCGAGATAGATTATGTCGTCGCGGTCTTTTGCATCTCCTTCAGCAAGAACTGCACAAGACGCGGCTTCGATACAGCCTGCTTTGGAAAGAAGTTCGCGAACGGCTGAAAGGGATTCGCCCGTGCTGACTACATCGTCAACGATGAGTACGCGCTTGCCCTTCATAAGTTCAACCTCGTCTTCTCCGAGATAAAGAGTCTGCTCTTTCTGGGTGGTTATGGAACGCACGGTAACGCTTATGGGATTGCCCATATATACTTTAACACCCTTACGGATGACAATGTAGGGTTTGCCTGACTGACGTGCCATTTCGTAAGCAAGAGGAATGCTCTTAGCTTCGGGAGTTACGATAAAATCAAACTCAGGAACCTTGCCGAGAAGCTCGGCAGCGGCAGCAACGGTAACTTCTACATCACCGAAAAGAATGAAAGCCGCTATATCGAGTGTATCGCTGACAGGAAATTTTTTAAGATTTCTGTCAAGACCTGCTATTTTCATAGAATGAAATTCTGACATAATAAAACCTCTTTCAATTCTAAAAATGTGCCTGTTTGATTAACCCGGAGGCCACTGAAGATTTCTGCGTGCGAGCAGGTGGAAATGAATGTGACCTACCGTCTGACCGCCTTCTTCGCCACAGTTATTTACAACGCGAAATCCTTTTTCGAGATTTTCCTGCTTTGCAATAATGCTTACAGCCTCGAAAACGCTTGCGATAAGACCGCTGTTTTCGGGAGTAATATCAGCGGCAGATGCGATATGTTCTCTCGGAATGATGATTGCATGGAAAGGAGCCTGGGGGGCGATGTCGGCAAAGGCGTAAACCTTATCGTTTTCATAAATCTTGGTAGAGGGAATATCGCCGTTAGCTATTTTACAGAATAAGCAATCCATAATTATTCTCCAATCATATCGGCGATAATCTGTCTTGCTGCTTCAATTGCTTCATTTGCCTTTGAAACATCCTTACCGCCTGCCATAGCGCTGTCGGGCTTACCGCCACCGTTACCGCCTGTGAGCTTTGCAACCTCACGAACGATGTTACCGGCATTTGCACCCTTCTTTACTGCCTCTGCACCGCATGCGGCACAGAATGTGAGTTTTTCACCCATTACAGAGCCGAAGAGACAAACCGATGCAGGGTTGTCGCCCTTAACCTTGTCGCACATGGTACGAAGTTCGTTTGCTGCGGTGTTCTGTAAAAGCGCTACAACAATCTTAATTCCGTTTTTCTCT
>JAZONJ010000018.1:0-5819 GCA_045654425.1 Acutalibacteraceae bacterium | reverse complement strand
TTTTTCGGTAAACTGCAAACGGTAAGCTGTAGTGTCTGCCGCTGCTGTAAAGCAGACGGCAAACATTGAAACTACTATAGCAATAACCGAAATAATACTAATTAGTTTTTTCATAAATGTTTATCCTTTCTCGGATAATTTAAAAACTACTTTTTATTCTGAGCATCATATAATCTCTGATACTCCGCTATTACAAGTGGAAGTCCTTTTTTATTGAGTTCGGCAATATATGCATCCCACTCGGTGTCAATATTCTTAACACCTGTTGCGAATTCACCCATCATCTGTCCTGCATACTCAGCGATATTGTCATAATACTGGTCAACAATCTTCTGAGCTTCGGCATCCATAGGAGGCATCCAGATAAGATTCTTGGGCTCGTGTTTTCCAAGATAGGTATTCTTTGTTTCTTCGTCGAGCTGCTTGTCAAGAAGCTCAAGGTCGGTCATTTCACTTTCGTCCTTGTCAACGAAGTTTGCAAGCACATCATCGTCTACACAGTACGGAAGAACGAATCCGGGAGTAAATGTGAAACGGTCCTTAGAGGTATCGTAATCAGTATACTGCCACTTTCCGTCGGAGTTCTTTTCAATCATATCTCCAGGCTGACCGTAGGTTACGAGGAAGTATCCCTCTTCCGAATAGAAATGGTCTACCCAACGCATTGCAGCTTCGGGATTCTTACAATCCTTTGTAATAACGAAGGTGTTGGGATAATATGAACCCGAAACACTCATTACAGGCTTTACACCCTCTGTTCCCTCAAAGGGAGCTATCATTACATATTCATCAGCAAGCTCGTTACCGACAACTGTATACGCTGCAAGGTGATAGAACGCGCCTACAAGACCGTTCTTAAGCTTTGTCTTGAACTTGGAGTCGCTATCATAGTTCTCACAAAGGCCAAGGCTGTAAAGACGGTTGAAGAAGGACAGTGCCTTCTTTGTGGCATCGGTAGCGTAACCGTAAGAAACCTTGCCGTTATCGTCTACGCAAAGAGCATCGTTGTTGTAGTTAAAGGAAATTCCCCAGCTACCGAAGAATGAGGGGTCGATACCTCTTGTTGCAAAAGGAATTTCATCCTTCTGACCGTTTCCGTTGGGGTCGTTGTTTTTGAAAGCTCTCATAACCTCATAGAACTGTTCAGCAGTTTTGGGAACCTCAAGTCCGAGATTATCAAGCCATGTTTTTCTGATGTAAAGCTTCTGGGGGAAACGCTCGTGGTTATCCGACTGTACCTGAACGGTGGGAAGAGAATAAATCTTTCCATCAACAGCGGTTACAGCAGCCTTTGCCTCAGGGTGCTTTTCAAACATTGCTTTAATGTTTGTTCCGTACTTATCGATAAGCTCATCAAGTCCGATAATTGAACCTTTTGTGCTGTACTCTAAAAGTCTGTCAGAACCGAGAAGGTTAAGAGGAATACTGATTATATCAGGCAATGAATTTGACTGGAACATAAGCGAAAGCTTGGAATCAAGCTCTTCAGAGGAAGCTAGAAGCCAATCAACATGAATGTTGGTCTTTTCCTCATAATACTTTGTAAAGCCCATTTCATCGAAATCACCGTGGTTTAGGGTTTTTACGGTGAAAATCTCAAGGTTTTCCTTTTCCTTTACAATCGGGAAGCCCTCAACATAGGTGTTTCCCTCAAGCGCGCTGTTATTTTTATCGCCGCCACAAGAACAGAACGCGGTAATAATCATAACGATCGCTAATAAAAGACTCAGTTTTTTCATCTTTCTTCCTCCTAATCTTTAACAATCTGCTTTGCCTCGTCTGTGGCAAAGGTATTGTCGTTTATGTTTATATTTTTAATGCTCTGCTCATCGTATCTGATAACTGCCGAAAGCTTCATACTGTCATCGTTAAAGACATTGTTGCCAATCGTGATATTTTCAGAACGGTTGAGGTAAAGAACATTGTTTACCGAATAGTTTGCACCGACATTTTTAAGGTCAAAGAAGTTATCCTTGATGTTAACGTTTTTGCTGTTACCGATTCGAATAGCGCATCCGTGATAGTCGGTTATGGTATTACCTGTTATATTGATATTGTCGTGGCACTTATACTCCGACTGAACGTAAGAAGCGTTTGAAATGGTAATATCAATGGCTCCGCTCTTACCCTTATCAACCTCGGGGATAAGGTAATGACAATTCTTAATTGTGTTATTTTTAAAATCAAGGTTTGTAATTTCGTAACCCTCTTCACCAACGAACCAACCGTTGAGAGCATGGTTACTTAGATTTTCGAAGGTACAGTTTTCAACAACCGTATCAGCCGAACAAAGAACAAGTCCGCGTCCTCTGATATTCATAAAGCTTGTATTCTTTATAACGGTGTTAGAGAAGTCTTTTTCACGGCTGAAATAGACGTACTGACTTTCCTTGCCTGCTGTCATTCCGTTTACTGCCGTTTCAAGAATAAGCCTTGCCTGTCGGTCGATTCTCTGTCCTTCAATCTGCTCGATTTCCTTTACCTTGGACGAGCCGTAAATCTCACCTGTCTGTTGGTCGGTGAATTCGATAACGTCACCGACTTCAATCGGACTTACATTGGTATATACCTCAATTACAGTCGGAGAAACAACCTTTTTAACGTCGCTTGCCCACTGATAAAGGTTAACCGCGTCGTCCGAGAGATTTGAGAAAAAGCTGTCTTCAATGATTACCTTTCCTCTGCATCCCTGAATGTGAACACCGTCGGCATTACCGCAAAGCCAGTTGTTGCCCTTCGGGTCTATCATCATTCTGAAGCCTGAAATCGTTATATCTCCATAGTTTTGTCTGCCGACGATTCCGCCACCCGGGCTGTTAAAGATTGATATTTCTTTCGCCGTAAAGTTTCCTGCTTCGCAAATATCAAAGATAAAGGTTGTTTCGCCCTTACGATTATTAAGGGTTATCTTATCCCCTACCTCAATATATTGATTTGTGAGGGTTGATGTCTGAGATGAAAGAGAAACCTTGTATTTTCTGTCCTCCAGTTTTTCATAAGCTGTGAAGAAGAAAAAGTTATTACAGGTGTTCTTCATAAGATACGGGTTGGAAGCGTTTCTTACCATTCCGTATGCTGTAGAGAAACGGTCTTTCATTCGTTCATCATCAAATACAGTATATACCTCATCGGTTTCAATGGTCAATACCTGCTTTGATGTATCGAATTCTTTAACGGTAGCCTGTATGAACGGGTCTTCCATACAGTCAAAGACCATGTTTTCAACCGTTACATTATTTGAATTTCTAAAACTGAAGCATCCGAGATAGTTATCCATGAGCATAAATTTTGCTCCGTTGCCTCGAATAGTAAGTCCATCTATCTCATATTCTCCCATATCGAAAACATAGGTGTCAGTTTTTGCTTTAGGGGCAACATAATAGGTTCCTTCGCTGAGTTCTATGGTTTTGACAGAATTTTCAGCGGCTGTTCTCAGCACAGAACGGAAAAGCGGACCCCAGTCGTAAAGCGAGTCTGCTTCGGCTCCGCAATCGCTGACGTTCAGTACTCCGTCCTTGATTTTGTCCGAAAAATCCATGTTTTCATAATCGGTTTCGGTTTTCTTGATGTCAGCGAGGGTAATTTTCTCATCCTTCGGAGAATTATCCAGAGCGGGCGGAGTATCCTCACCAAAAAGTTTTATTCCTACAAATGTAGTTGTGGCGGTTGAAGCAAGAATAACAACCGATAGGGCTATAACAATAATTTTATCTTTTAATGAAAAAGTTTTACTCATCCCACTATCCGTCCTTTCTGTTATTCTACAAGACCCGTACGCTCGATACCCTGCATAAACTTATTCTGGAAGAAGAGGAAAAGTATAAGTAGGGGTATTACGCAAATGAGTGTACCTGCCATTATTACGCCTGTATGATATTTAAGTGCCATCTCGAGCGATTCCTGAGTTGTGTTGACATCCATCTTTTCGAAGAAGTCATACATCGCGGGAAGCATCTGCGGCAATAGATATTTTTTTGTGCTGTTGATATAAAGTCCCGGCTCAAAGAAGTCGTTCCAATGCCATACGAAAGAAAGTATGAAACAAACTATCATTGTAGAGCCTGTTGAGGGAAGGATTATTCTGAAAAATGTTCCGTATTCGTTACAGCCGTCAATAGAAGCTGCTTCCTCAAGGGATGCCGGCAATCTCAGATAATACTGTCTGAAAAGGAAGATGAAGAGTCCGCCATTGAGACCCATTCCGAGAAATGTCGGAACTATAAGCGGAAGATATGTGCCAATCCAATCAAGGTTGGAATAAAGCATATAAAGCGGTACGCTTATGGTCTGAACCGGAACGATTATCGAAAATATTACGATCGTGAAAAGAAGATTTCTTCCCTTAAATTTAAATCTTGTGAAGCCGTATGCGACAAAGGAACAAGATAAAAGGTGTCCCAAGGTCGCAAGCGAAGTCACGATTATTGAATTGAATACCGAACTTTTAAGACTGAGCGCATCTGCGGCAAGCTTCCAGTTTTCCAAGGTTCCCTCTTTCGGTATCCATTTTATCGAAATGTTCATTACATCGGTGTAGGTCTTGAACGCATTTACGAGCATATGTATAAAGGGTTGTAAAAATACGAAGGCAAGACCGATGAGCATTATGTAAAGAACTGCTCGGGCAATCACATTCTTTACCGCTGTAAAGGTTACTGTATGTTTAAGGGTTGCTTTTGTTTTTTTTGATAAATTAAATCTCATAAGCACAACCCCCTTAACGTTCCGAAACTCTGTCTATCGGGCGTTTCATAATAAGGAAAACGATTCCGATAACAGCGGCGATGCATAGGAAGTATACCCAACCCATAGCAGACGAAATTTCAAGATTATTATTAACGTATGCGACGTCGAGAATATAACTGAGAACCTCGTTCGAAGCATTCGTAAACGAACTTACTATTGTGAAAACGATATTCAGAAGAATCATCGGTGTCATAAGCGGAAGGGTTATGAGCCAGAATTGCTCCCACTCTCCTGCCGCGTCAACTCGGGCTGCTTCATAAACGTTGGGAGAAATTCCCTGAAGTCCGGTTAGGAAGAGAAGAATCTGTACTCCCGAGTTCCAAAGAACAACGGTTATGCGGTTTAATAGCTCCTGCACCATCTCTAAAAACTCTGTCGGTACGGCTCTTACAACCTCTTCGGTGAAAAGAAGATTTCTAACAACACTAATCGACTGCTCCTGAAGATTTTCTCCGAGTATCTGCTCCAGAATAAAGCCTGTGCCGAGGATTACGGGAAGGAAGAAAACAACCCTGAAAAAGCCTCTGAATTTTATTTTTCTGTTAATCGTTATTGCAACGAAGAAGGAGAAAAAGATAATAAGTACAAGATTTATAAGGGTGTCCTTAATTGAACCGAGCAGAAGCGGAAGATACTTTGTATCGGCAAGGAATGCCGAAGTGTAATTTTCGAAGCCTACAAGATTAAAGGAAAAGGTAGAAGGGTCGCGGATTTCGGAAAAGCTGAATATAAGAGAGAAAACTATCGGAAACAGGAAGAATATTCCGACCCCGATAATCCAGGGCAGAATGAAGCTGAGTCCGACTAAAGCTTTTCTTCTTGCAAGTCCGCTTTCTCTTTTTGCCATTTCTTGGTACCTTTCCTTTCTTTAGAATTATTTTACAATATAACTTTTTGCCTCAACCGTAACAGAATCTATCGTCACGGGTTCATCATTATAGTTAACAATTACCTCTTTGCCGTTTTCATAACCGACTTTAGCCACTCCGTTATTCTTCTCGTGCCTAATCATTGCCGAAGAAGAAACAGCGCTGAGGGTTTCGGACATTTCTTTATAAATACCGACTATTTCA
>JAZONJ010000017.1:0-9026 GCA_045654425.1 Acutalibacteraceae bacterium | reverse complement strand
TGACCTTGAAATCGGCTCAGGTAAATTTATTCCCGGTTTCGAGGACGGTCTTATCGGTGCCGAAATTGGCTCGACAGTTGACCTTAACCTTACGTTTCCGAGCGATTACGGCAGCGCGGACCTTGCAGGCAAGGCGGTTGTATTTACAGTAACTGTAAACTCGGTTATGAGGACCTTTGAGGAGTTGAATGATGAGACTGCTAAAATTTGTGGATACAGCTCTGCAAAAGAGATTGAAGACGCGGCTAAAGCATACGCTGCCGAGGGTGTTGCATGGGATGTATGCTATGATAATGCAAAAATAGAATATCCTGACAAAGAAACCGATGTGTATGTTGATTTCATAATGTATAATGTTGAACTTCAGATTATACAGGGTTACGGTATTACTATGGAACAGTACCTGACATATTCAGGAATGACAAAGGCTGATTTTGAAAAAACCATCAGAGAGAGCAGTGATGTTCAAAGCCTTGCTCATAACTACGCTTTAAGTTATTATATTCTCGACAAAACCGAAACTAAAATCGATACCAAAAAGGTTGATGAGAGGATTAAAGAATACGGTGAAGCGGCTGTAAAGGCTGTTGGACAAGAATATATTGAAGCGTCGGTTGCATTTGATATGGCAATGGAAATTGTCGGCAAGAATGCTACTGTTAAATAGGATAAAATATGAAAAAAATATTAGCGATTGTTTTAATGCTTTTAATGATAACAACCGTTTTTGCAGGTTGTGCCGGCAAAGGTGATGAAACCTCGAAAAACGGTATCGAGGTTGATAAAGGCAGACTTAATTACAATTATGATATGACAAAGTATGTTTTACTTGATACATATAAAACCGAGCTTGACCCTGAGAGTGAAATGTATAAATATTTCTTTGACGGAAAGCTCCGTGAAATGATGGTTGCCAAACTCACAAGCGGTCAGGTGAACAAGGGCGATATAGCAAATATTGACTATGTCGGTAAAAAGGACGGCGTGGCTTTTGAGGGTGGCACAGCGAACGGTTATGACCTTGAAATCGGTTCTAAAAGCTTTATAGACGGCTTTGAGGACGGGCTTATCGGTGCCGAAATTGGCTCTACGGTTGACCTTAATCTTAAATTCCCGTCAAGTTATCATGAGCCGACTCTTGCGGGTAAGGATGTTGTGTTCACGGTTAAGGTGAATTATGTAAAGAAGCAGTTTGAGACGGTAAATAACGAGACTGCTAAGATGTGCGGCTATTCTTCGGCTTCAGAGGTTATGGATATTGCGAAAAAATACGCAATAGAGAACGCCGCTTGGGAGACTGTTTCTAAAAATGCTAAAATTGAAACACACCCCGTGAGAGAAACGAAGATTTTTTATGATGAGCAGATGAATTCATATAAAAGAGCGGCAAAAGAGAACGGGCTGACGTTAGAACAGTATGTTTCTTATTATAATATGACGGTAGCAGAACTTGAAAAAGAACTTAATGAGAATTATGTTCCGCAGATGGCAAACGGTTATGCGCTTAGTTATTTTATTATGGATGCTGCAGGTGAAAAGATAACAAAAGAAAAAATTTCCGAAACCAAAAAAGAACTTGATGAGCTTGCTGGCGGAGATATTAAATCATTGGGTATTACAGATAACTTTATCGAAGCCGAAGCCGTAAAAGCCGTAGCTCTCAAAATTGTTGTTGATAATGCAACTGTAAAATAAATAAATTAGAATTTACCACACTCTTTTTTCGAGTGTGGTTATTTTTTTGCATACCACTGTTTTTGTGAAAATACAAGTGAAATATGTCGATTTAAAAAATATTTTTAAGGTGTATAACGCCACTTTGACGGCAATAATTTTATTAGAAAATCAGTAGTTGGAGTGGCGAAAATGTTTAACAACAGGGTTGTAATTTGCGGAGTAGATACCTCGAAAATTCCCGTTTTAAAGGAAAAACAAAAAATTGAACTTCTCAAGAAAATTAAAGAGGGCAATCAAAAAGCACGTGACGAGCTTGTGGAGGGGAATTTAAGACTTGTCCTGAGCGTTGTTCAAAGGTTTTCTTCCCGTGGAGAAAATCCCGACGACCTGTTTCAGATAGGATGTATCGGGCTTATAAAAGCAATCGATAATTTTGATATGAATCAGAATGTCAAATTTTCGACCTATGCCGTGCCGATGATAATCGGAGAGATAAGGCGATACCTTCGTGATAATGATTCGGTAAGAGTCAGCCGCTCAATAAAGGATACTGCATATAAGGCGATGCAAGCAAAGGAAGCCCTTATAAATCTACATCACAGAGAGCCATCGATTATGGAAATATCCCAATATCTCGGTCTTGCGAAAGAGGATGTTGTGATTGCTTTAGAGAGCATTGTAGACCCGATTTCACTTTACGAGCCGGTATATTCAGACGGTGGAGACACGATATATGTTCTTGACCAGGTTGGAGATAAAAATGATGATACAAATTGGCTAGATGAGATTGCCTTTAAAGAGGCGATAAGAAGTCTCAGCGACCGCGAAAAAAGGATTTTAAGCCTTAGATTTATGCAGGGCAAGACCCAAATGGAAGTGTCTGAGGAAATCGGTATTTCTCAGGCGCAGGTTTCGCGACTTGAAAAGGGAGCAATTTCGAAAATCAAGGGGAGTTAAAGCGAATTTCGGCATATATTACTAAAGAGGTGATATATGTGACAGTGAGAATTGAAGAGCTTCGCGACCGACAGGTTATATGCGTTAATAACGGTGCGTTGCTTGGTACGGTAGGGGATATTGAACTCGATATTACAACGGGAAAACTGTCCTCTATCGTCATTTTCGGAAAACCTAAAGGCTTCGGACTTTTTGGCAGAGATGACGATATTATTATTTCTTGGGATGACATAGAAATTATAGGAAATGAGACCATACTTGTTAAAACCTGCTGATACATAAGTTGACTTAATGTAAATTTTTTTCTTTCATACTGCACTCATTTTTGCGAAAAATAAGTTGGGATTAAACTTTAGGAGGTGCAAAAATGAAATGTATGAAAATTGCGTCCAGAACCTTGTTTTTTATTTTAGCGGTGCTTTGCAGTTTTGTGTTTGGATCGCTGATATATCTTGACAGTAAACTTTCGGATTCTTATAGAATCGGTGAAGGAGAGCCGCTCGAAATTGAGTCTACGCTTCCTATTTCAATTTCTTACAGAGAAGCTACGGCGGATAATTCTTATGATGCAAGAGTAAAGGTTTTCGGGTTTATTCCTGCCCGAAATATTACGGTCGATGTCATCGATAGTTATAATGTAGCATTACTGGGAACTCCGTTTGGTATTAAAATTTATACTGACGGAGTGCTTGTGGTCGGGTTTAGTGAGGTCAAGAGTGAAAACGGAGAAAAAGAGCCCGCCAAAAGAGCAGGCATTAAAGAAGGTGACTTCATCGTTTCGCTAAACGGGACAAACGTTTATACAAATGAAGAGGTAATGGATATAATAAAAAATTCGATGGGAGAGGCCATAACGGCAAGGATTGTTCGAAAAGGAACTAAAATGACCGTAAGATTCAAAGCAACCCTCTCGGATGACGGGGTATACAGAGCGGGAATGTGGGTCAAGGATTCTTCTGCGGGTATCGGAACGCTTACCTTTTACAGTCCTGTGACTAACATTATCTGCGGACTCGGTCACGGAATAGCAGATGGAGATACCGGAACTCTTCTGACGCTTAATCACGGGGAATTCGTTTCGGCAAAGATAGTTTCGGTCGAAAAGGGAGTGAACGGCAATCCCGGAGAACTTAAAGGTAGATTTACAAGCAAGTCGATATCTCATTTTTCGAAAAATACCGATAACGGAGTATATGGAGAGGCTAAATGTGACATAGATACAAGAAATCTTATAAAAATCGCGATGAAGCAGGAGGTCAGAAACGGAGCGGCGCATATTCTAACAACGGTTGATGGCGAAACACCTGAATATTATAGCTGTAATATTCGAGTAAAAGGTATGGGCGCTACACAAAATTTGCTTGTTGAAGTGACCGATAAAAGACTGCTCGAACAGACCGGCGGTATCGTTCAGGGAATGAGCGGCAGCCCGATAATTCAAAACGGAAAGCTTGTCGGGGCGGTAACCCACGTCCTCGTTGACGACTGCAAAAAAGGCTATGGTATCTTCGCTGAAACAATGCTCGAAACAGCAAGAGAATTATCCGAAGAGCAAATAGAAAAAGAAGCTTCATAAAATCTAGGTGTGTCGGAAATCAAGAGATTTGATTTCCGACACATTTTCGTGTTTGCTTAATAAAATAGTGATGATTTGAAAGACTAAAAAATTAAAACCTATTGACTTGTTCACTTTAATGTGCTATACTAAACGAAATAAATCATAAAGGAGGCAGCTGATAATGAGCAATAATAAGTTAGGTTTTTACTTTTATTTTTTTAATAAGGGCTGCCGTCTTTTGTAATAACCTGATAAGAAGTTTTTAGGTTAGATAAAAAAACGTCAGTCCGCATTCGTCGTGCTTTTTTCAGCACATCGAAAGGCGGGCTTTTTATTTTATTAAAGATGAAATGTGCAACAATAAAAAGAGGTAGAATATAATGCGAATGAATTTCCACAGAAAACTTCCGATACCAAAGGATGTTAAAAATGAATATGCATTAACCGAACGTATGGAACAGGTCAAAGCCGAAAGGGATGAAAATATACGCGCTGTATTTGACGGCAGATCTGATAAATTTATACTTGTTATCGGTCCTTGTTCTGCAGACCATAGCGAGCCTGTTCTTGAATACATTTCGCGTCTTCGCAGAATTGAGGAGCAGGTTTCCGACAAGATAATTATCATACCTCGAATCTACACTAATAAGCCGAGAACAACCGGTCAGGGTTATAAGGGAATGCTTCATCAGCCCGACCCCGAATCAAATCCCGATATGTATAAAGGTATAGTCGCTATCCGTGAGCTTCATCTCGCGGCTCTTCGGGATTATGATTTCTCTTGCGCCGATGAAATGCTCTATCCCGAAAACTACCGTTACCTTTCCGACCTGCTTTCTTATGTTGCCGTCGGTGCGCGCTCGGTAGAAAATCAACAGCACAGACTTACAGCAAGCGGCATAGATGCTCCTGTCGGTATGAAAAATCCCACAAGCGGCGACCTTGGTGTTATGATGAATTCTGTTGTAGCCGCTCAGTCGGGGCACACCTTCCTCTACCGCGGTTGGGAAGTAACAAGCGAGGGAAATCCTTATGCTCACGCTATTCTGCGCGGTTATGTTGATTATACAGGAAGGAATGTTTCCAACTATCACTATGAAGATCTTCTTAGAGTTAAAGAACTCTATGAAAAATTTAATCTTACAAACCCCTCGGTAATCGTGGATACAAACCACAACAATTCGGGTAAACAATATCTGGAACAGGTTCGAATTGCAAAAGACATTGTTCACAGCCGTAATCAAAACACAGATATTAAAAGGCTGGTTAAAGGTCTTATGATTGAAAGCTACCTTGAAGACGGCGCTCAGGCTGTGGATGAGCATACCTTCGGAAAATCAATTACCGACCCATGTCTCGGCTGGGAAAAAACAGAAAAGCTAATTCTTGATATTGCAGATAAACTTTAAATTATTCAGTTAAGGTGAGTAAAAAATGTCAAACAAGTTGGAAGAAGCAAGACGCATCATAAATGAAGTCGACGCTCAAATGGCGGAACTCTTTGTTAAAAGAATGAAAGCCGCCGAGATGGTCTATGATTATAAAAAAGAATACGGACTTCCCATTCTTGATGAGAAACGAGAGGCTGCGGTAATCGAAACAAATTCAGCGCTTGTTGAAGACGGGGTGTTAAAGGGATATTATATTGATTATCTCAAAAATATGATGGCATTATCCCGTTCGTATCAGTATCGTATGCAAAATGGTCTGAAGGTCGCATACAGCGGCGTTGAGGGAGCATTTGCTCACATTGCTGCGGGAAGAATATTTCCTGAGGGAAACAGAGTTTCTTACAGCGATTTTAAGGCTGCGTATAATTCGGTAATATGCGGCGAATGCGATGTGGCTGTACTTCCTATTGAGAATAGCTACGCGGGCGAAGTCGGTCAGACGCTTGACTTAATCTTCTCGGGAAGTCTTCATATAAATGGCATTTACGAGTTGGAAATTCATCAGAATCTTCTCGGTGTTCCTGATGCTACTGTGGAGGATATCAAAAAAGTAACGAGTCATCCGCAGGCTTTAAGTCAATGCCACGATTATATTAAAATGCGTTCTTTTGAAACCGAAGAAGCCAACAATACAGCCCTTGCGGCAAAGTCGGTAGCAGAAGCAAACGATAAATCTTACGGTGCTATTGCAAGCGTCGAAACAGCTGAATTGTATGGTCTTAAGGTTATTGAACCGAATATCAACAAAAGCGGAGAAAATACAACACGTTTTGCGGTGCTTTCAAAGGTTAATGCAAACTCACCTGCGTTTTCCAACACAGTTCTTATGCTGACCGTAAAGCACGAAGCAGGATCTCTGGCAAATGCTATCAGCATAATCGGAAAGTATGGATACAGTATGACCGCTTTGCGAAGCAGACCAATGAAAAAACATTCATGGCAGTATTATTTTTACATTGAAATTGACGGTTCGGTAGATAGCGAAAACGGGCAGAATATGCTTGAAGATTTGGGTCAGGTGTGCGATCGGCTTAAAGTTGCGGGAACATTTGCTCCCCACACCGAGATATGAGGAAAATTATATGACGGTACATATGAATCTTGGAGATAATAGCTACGACATAATAGTAGAACGCGGCATCATTTCCCATGCAGGCAAATTGCTGAACTTGAATAGGAGAGTTCTTGTTGTTACCGATTCGGGTGTTCCCGAGGAGTATGCTGAAACGGTAGCAGAACAATGTAAGGATGCTGTTATCTGCAGGGTAGAAATGGGAGAAGCTTCTAAAAGCATTGAGCAGTTCGAAAACTTGCTTCAGATTATGCTTGACCGCGGTTTTTCCAGAAAAGATTGTGTGGTTGCAGTAGGCGGCGGTGTTGTCGGTGACCTTTCTGGTTTTGTGGCATCGGCTTATATGAGAGGAATAGATTTTTATAATATACCTACAACACTTCTTTCGCAAATCGATTCTTCCATTGGTGGCAAAACAGCAATCAATTTCGGCAAGGTGAAAAATATCGTTGGTGCGTTTTATCAACCTAAAAAGGTGCTTATTGACCCCGAACTTCTGAAAACTCTTCCCGAAAGACAGGTTTCAAACGGACTTGCGGAAGCCATAAAGATGGCACTCACTTCTGACAGAGAACTATTTGATATTTTTGAAAACAAGGATATTGAGAGCAACATTGATGAGATAATCATTCGCTCATTAAATATAAAAAAGAATGTAGTAGAGCGGGATGAAAAGGAATCGGGACTCCGTAAGATTCTCAATTTCGGACATACGATAGGACACGGAATTGAAAGCAGCGAAGGAATGTGCGAACTTTATCATGGCGAGTGTGTTGCGCTTGGTATGATTCCTATGTGCAACGAAGCTATTAGATCAAGAGTTGTTGATGTTCTCAAAAAATGCGGTTTGTATCAGGAAATCGAATATAATTGGGAAAAAATTACCGAAGCGGCTTTCCACGATAAAAAAGCAGACGGAGATACTGTAACTGTAACGGTAGTGAATGAAATAGGTTGCTTTGAAATGCAGACAATGAAGTGTATTGAATTAATCGAGCTGGCAAAGAACTGTCTGAAAGGTTGAAAAATATGAAAAATACATTCGGAAACAGCGTGGCTATAACCTTGTTTGGAGAAAGTCACGGAGAATATATCGGCGCTGTCCTCGACGGATTAGCACCGGGAATAAAAATTGATAGTGACTATATTGCAAATATGCTCACGCTTCGCCGTCCTGATGGTAAAATTTCAACACCCAGAAAAGAAAAAGACGAGTTAAAAATCGTTAGCGGTGTAGTGAATAACATAACAACGGGAACACCGATTGCAATCCTTATTCCAAATGAGAATGTTAACAGCGAAGATTACTCCCAAATGAACACTGTTGCCCGACCTTCCCACGCAGATTACACGGCAGAGTGTAAATATCACGGCTATCAGGATTCTCGTGGTGGCGGTCATTTCAGTGGTCGTATTACAGCCACCATCGTTGCAGCAGGCGCTATATGTAAATGCGCTTTGGAGCAAAAGGGTATTTATATCGGAACTCATATTAAAAAATGCGCGGGTATTTCGGATAGAGAATTTGGCGATTTAGCCAAAGATATTGCTAACCTGAATAAAAAGACATTCGCGGTACTTGATGGAGCAGCAGAAGAAAAAATGAAAGAAGCTGTTTTAAATGCCGCATCAGACGGTGACAGCGTAGGCGGTGTGCTTGAAACTGCAGTTGTTGGTATGCCTGAAGGTGTGGGAGAGCCTTGGTTTGACTCAATTGAGGGCATGCTCTCTCATATGATGTTTTCTGTCCCCGCAGTGAAGGGTATTGAGTTTGGCAAAGGATTCGATATTGCCGATATGAAGGGAAGCGAGGCTAATGACCCATTCAGAATGGAAGATGGGAAGGTTATAACCGCTTCGAATAATAACGGCGGCATAAACGGCGGCATCACAAACGGTATGCCAATCATATTCCGAACTGCAATCAAGCCAACACCGACCATCTTTAAACCGCAGGATACGGTGGATTTCAAAGCTATGACTGAAACTGTTATAGAACCCAAAGGCAGACACGACCCTGCCATTGTACACAGAGCAAGAGTAGTACAGGATGCGGCAGCAGCAATCGTTTTATGTGATGTCTTAGCTATGCGTTTTGGTACGGATTGGATTAAATAATATTCTTATCAGGAAGAAGATAAATGAAAAAATACGGATGTATCGGTAGAAAACTTACGCATAGTTTCTCTAAAGAAATTCATGCTGAGCTTGCCGATTATGAATATGAACTGATAGAGCTTGCCGAAGAGGAAATACAGGCTTTTTTAGAAAATAAAGATTTTGAAGCGATTAACGTTACCATTCCGTATAA
>JAZONJ010000016.1:0-3897 GCA_045654425.1 Acutalibacteraceae bacterium | reverse complement strand
TTTTCCAAACAGAGCGGTGCGCTGCGCTATACCTAATTTTTCTTGACTTGATTGAATTATTAATATATAATAACTCTAATATGGAAAAATATATCTATAATACAAAATACCATTAGCAAATATGAGGTGTAATTATGCATTGGGCAGAAGAAATTGCTGAGAAAATTATTGAAAGGAATCCCTCGAAGCCCGAATATGTCTGTGCCGCAGGAATCAGTCCTTCCGGTTCTATTCATATCGGTAACTTCCGCGACATCGCAACAAGTTATTTTGTTGTAAAGGCTCTTCGCAAAAAGGGAAAGAAGGCTCGTCTTCTTTTCTCTTGGGACGAGTTTGACCGTCTCCGTAAGGTGCCTGTAAATGTTGCGGCTGTAAAAGACGGATTCGAAGAATATATCGGTCGTCCTTATGTTGACGCTCCCGACCCGTTTGGTTGTTGCGAGTCCTACGCTAAACATTTCCAGAATGAGTTTGAAGCTTCTATCAAGCGTTTTGGAATTGATATGGACTATCGCTATCAGGCATCACAGTACCGTTCGGGCAGATACAGCGAATATATCATTCACGCTCTCAAAAACCGCGAGCGTATTTTCGACATTCTTGATTCTTTCAGAACTCAGGACGCTACAGAGGACGAAAGAAAGAATTATTATCCTGTCGGAATCTACTGTGAGAAGTGCGGAAAGGACACAACAAAGATTACAAGCCTTTCTGACGACTGCATTACCGCAGAGTACGAATGTGCTTGCGGACATCACGGTTCTTTTGATTTCAAACACGACTTTAACTGCAAGCTTGCATGGAAGATTGACTGGCCTATGCGTTGGATGGTTGAGGGCGTTGACTTTGAGCCGGGCGGAAAGGATCACGCTTCCCCCACAGGCTCTTATCAGACAAGCCGTATCATCGCAAAGGAAATCTTTGATTATGAGGCTCCTCTCTTCCAGGGCTATGAGTTTATCGGAATTAAGGGTACAACCGGTAAGATGTCGGGCTCTTCGGGTCTGAATCTCACTCCCGATACACTTCTGAAACTCTATGACCCCGAAATTTTCCTTTGGCTCTATTCAAAGACCGAGCCGACAAAGGCTTTCAATTTCTGTTTCGATGATGAGATTCTCCGTCAGTATTTTGAGTTTGACCGTATGATGAAGGCTTTTGTCGACGGCAATGCTGACGAGCACACCTCCGCTATTATGGAAGGCGCTCTTATCGAGGGCAGAACAGCCGAAATCGTTCCTATGCAGCTTCTTGTTTCTCTCGGTTCTATCGTTAACTTCAACGTTCCGATGCTTGAAACCGTTTTCGAGAAGATCGGTACACCTTATAAGCTCCAAGACTTTACCGAAAGAATGGAGCGCGCTCGCTTCTGGCTCGAGCAGTGCTCGCCCGAAAGTGTAAACAGACTTCGCGCGACCCGTAATTTTGAGGTTTATAACGAACTTGATGAGGATGAGAAAAAGGCAATAAAGATGCTCTTTGATTATCTTTCTACCGACGGCTATTCTCTCGACGACTTAAACAGCGAGCTTTATGCTATTCCGAAGAGAATCTACGGCGAAGATATTGACCCGAAAGCCTTAAAGGGCATTCAGGGCAAGTTCTTCAAGAACGTTTACAAGCTTCTTATCGATAAAGAGCAGGGACCGAGACTTTATCTCTTCCTCTTTGCCGTTGAGAAGGAAAGCTATGTAAAGCTTCTCGATTTCTCCTTCCCTCAGACCGAGGAAGAAAAGAAAGCCGACGAGCAGGCTGCCGCTGAAAAGGCTGCTGCAGAGGCTCCCGTAGTAGATCCTGTTAAAGACCAGATTACCATCGACGAATTCGACAAGGTTGATATGCGTGTCTGCAAGGTTTTAAAGGCTGAAGAGGTTCCGAAATCTCACTCCTGCTTAAAACTCACCCTTGACGACGGACTCGGCGGTCGAGTAATTATGTCCTCAATTAAAAAAGAGTACAAGCCCGAAGAGCTTGTAGGCAAAAAAATTATCGTTATCGCAAACTTAAAGCCCGCGAAGTTCGCAGGTGTAGAGTCTAACGGTATGCTTATAGCTGCAACTCATGAAGAATGCGGTTGTAAAATAATATTTGTAGACGACTCTGTTCCGGTTGGAACTGCTATTCACTAATATTTTGAGGTGTATAATATGACTGGTGCAACTATTCAAACATTAATTGCAATGATTGTCTATATGGCGGCTGTTATCGTTATCGGTATTCTGTTCGCTAAAAAGGCAAACCAAAGCTCTGAAAACTATTTTCTGGGCGGACGTACTCTCGGACCTTGGGTAACCGCTATGAGCGCCGAGGCTTCAGACATGTCCGGATGGCTCCTTATGGGTCTTCCCGGTGTTGCTTATTGGTGCGGATTTGCCGACGCTTTCTGGACCGCTTTCGGTCTTGCAGTCGGTACATATTTTAACTGGCTTATCGTCTCAAAGAGACTTCGCCGTTATTCTATCCGCGCAAACAACTCAATTACCCTGCCCGATTTCTTCTCGAACCGTTTCAGAGAGAACAAAAAGGTCATTATGATCCTTTCTGCCCTCTTTATCCTCATTTTCTTTACCGTTTATGCTTCAAGCTGTTTCGTTACCTGCGGAAAGCTTTTCTCAACCCTCTTCGGTGGAGATTATGTAACAATGATGATAATCGGCGCGGTATTCGTTCTTCTTTATACTATTCTCGGTGGATTCCTTGCCGAGTCTGCTTCCGACTT
This sequence comes from Acutalibacteraceae bacterium, assembly GCA_045654425.1. Classification (GTDB taxonomy): domain Bacteria; phylum Bacillota; class Clostridia; order Oscillospirales; family Acutalibacteraceae; genus SFWF01. The sequence continues at coordinate 1,178 of JAZONJ010000016.1, read as the reverse complement.
TATGCAGTCTATCGTTATGATTGGCGCTCTTACCGTTATAGTCGCTATCGGTACTGTTAAAGCAGGCGGTATCGGAGCGGTTATCGATAATGCAAGAGAAATCCCCGGTTTCTTAGAGTTCTTCGGACTCGCTACCCCTGTTGTTGACGCTGATAAAGTTCAGCAGGTAGTAAACGGAGTTCCCCAGTTCGGTGACAAATCACCTTACGGCTTCCTTTCTGTTGTTTCCATGATGGCTTGGGGTCTCGGATACTTCGGTATGCCTCAGGTTCTCCTTCGCTTTATGGCTATTCGTAAAGAAAGCGAACTCAAAATGTCGAGAAGAATTGCGATGGTTTGGGTTTCTATATCTCTTGCCGTTGCCGTATTTATCGGTATTATCGGTCGTGAGCTTTATCCCACTATCCATCTTACTGCTTCAGAAGCTGAAAATATTTTCATCACCCTTTCAACAAACTTCCTGCCTCCTCTTATTGCAGGACTTGTTATGGCAGGTATTCTCGCTGCTACTATCAGCTCGTCTGACTCATATCTTCTTATTGCTGCTTCTGCGGTTGCAAAGAACATATTCCAGGGCGTTGCAAAAAAGAATGCTACCGACAAGCAGGTTATGCTGGTTACCAGAATCACTCTTCTCGTTATCGCTCTAATCGCTGTCGTTATTGCGCTTGACTCTAACAGCGTAATCTTCAATATAGTATCTTTCGCTTGGGCAGGCTTCGGAGCAACCTTCGGACCTCTCATGATATTCTCTCTCTTCTGGAAGAGAATAAACCGTGCCGGCGCCATCGCAGGTATGGTAAGCGGTGCAGCGTTTGTTTTCCTCTGGAAACTTGTTATTAAGCCTATCGGCGGAGTTTTCGGAATTTATGAGCTTCTCCCCGCATTTATCGTTTCCTGTATCTTTATCGTTGTAGTTTCTCTTCTCACTCCTGCTCCTTCTAAGGAAATCGAAGAGGACTTCGAAGCAGTAAAAGCAGGAACTCTTGAATAAACTTTATAGCAAAAAGCTGAAGTGATCTTCACTTCAGCTTTTTATATTTCTCTCTTGTTGCAAGACCTCCTCTTATATGGCGGTCTTGCTTATTTTTTTCGAGCACCTTTTTAACCTCTTTATAAAGCACGGGGTCTTCTGTTTTAAGTCTTTCTGTGACATCCTTATGTACTGTCGATTTTGA
>JAZONJ010000015.1:0-4646 GCA_045654425.1 Acutalibacteraceae bacterium | reverse complement strand
CGCCCGTATACACCGACACGAGCGAGGCACTTTTGGGCATGGACGAACGCGGTTTGTACCGTCTTATAGAGAAGCACGGTGTTGAAAAAGTAATGTTCGGAAGCGATTATCCGCTTTGGAACACGGAATACGCATTCGCGCAAATGGAATCTATCGGTCTTTCAGAAGACGAAAAGAATTTAATTTACAGCGAAAACGCAAAGAAGGTTTTCGAACTTTAATAAACTTGCATAAAAAAAACGGCAGAGATTATTACTCTGCCGTTTTAATTTTATCGTTTATCTCTCAAAGCCGCATATCCTTCACGGAAGGCTTGGATTGCAAGAGGAACTCCCTCATCAAGCTGAAGATAGTTGATAATCTTTTGTTCGCCGTTGACGTCAACGTAGTCATTAGCAGAGAACCAAATTGCAATCTTAATATTCTTACAGAAAAGGTTCTCGGACGATTGGTTGTTCATCATACATTCGAACATACCTTTAATCCAATCCGCCTGCCATTGACGCTTTTGTTCGAGGTCGGGAACAGGTTGATATTCACCCTTTTCCCAATCGTAATAAACTTCCGCACCTGCGCCGCAAGCGAATTCACCGATTATCGCAGGATAGTTATCGAAATAAGGAGTGTTCTTATTATAAAGCTCGGTATACATCTGCTTAAAGGATTCTATTTGATCATCGTTGTTCATCTGATAGTAGGTCAAGCCAAGCATCTGAACATAATCCTCGCCGGGGAAATAATTAAGCATATCGCCCCAATTACTATACGGGCAGGAGGACGCGATAGGGTTAAAAATCCAGATAGTGTTATCAACACCTTCCTCGCGGAAGATATTATAAAGTCTTTGCCATGTTGCGATAAACATATCGGGATCGAGCATAGTCTGCATTCCGCAATAGCTTGTCCAGTCGGTATTCATCTCGTTATTAAGACGGAACAAGACAGGTTTTCCGTATGCCTTAATATCCTGAGCGAGCTTACGGAAATGCTTATCATATACGCCGCGGCAGATATCGTACATAGGAGTATAGGTATCTCCGAGGTTATTATTATTCGTAGTAAACTGATAGGTAAGATTAAGAACGGGCTTACCGTTAAAACCGTTACCGCCTGCTTCGCGGTTAATCATATCCATATCGAGGTAATTACGCTGGTCATACCAACCTATATGGAGGTAAGTCATAAATACGTCCATATCAGCATTGATTCCCTCTTCAGAAGTGAACCAATCGATATATTCTTCGGTATTTTGATGGAAGAATGCACCCCAATCAACGGTAGTCTGATTGAGTATTTTGTCGTAATAAGCGCGAGTTTCTTCGTTCCAATATTCGGGGATACGGAGTTCGTAAGAGCCGACACTGTTTACGGGAGTACCGTTCTTTTCAAATTCCTTGAAGGATTTTACGATATTTTCGGTTTCATCGTACATTTCACCCTTGGATTTAAGCACAAAAAGCCAGAAATATTCGTAATTATCGGTAGGTCTGACAACGGCAATACTATAATTATCATACTCCATTTTGGTCGAAACACGGAACTTTGTATGGTAATAGTTAACAGTATAGCCCGGCAAATGGGTAGTGTTTACGCTTGCAGGTCTGCCGAAGGACATTTTATTCGAGCCGTAGAAGCCCATAACGTCCCTATCACTTACCTCGGCATCAAGGTATCTCGTAAGCCATTCCTTGAAATAGATGGAAAATCCGTTTTCGTTATCGCCGTAGGGGTTTTGGTCTTCATAAGACACGGTAAGAACATACTTATCTGTTTTATATTTACTTCTCAAGGCACCGAGCGAAAAATCGGCAGTTACATTCTTACCGGGAAGAGTCAACGAATAACCCTCAGAAAGAACAGCAACACGAGTATTATCCTTTCCCTCGAAAAGAAATCTCGTATCACCTTCGGGGATGGAATCATATTTATCGGTTATCACGCCGTTAGAATAGGCAGACAGCTTAAAGACCGAGTTGGCATTTTCGAAGCCGCCGTTTTTATCGGCATAAAGCTCGTTCCACACTGTTTTTGCATTTTTGTCGGGAACCATAGGTGTTTCCTCCGTTTTAGATTCGTCAGAGGACGAGGTATCAGAGCTTGTATCGCACGCAGTGAACACAGAAAGCGCGAATGCGAAAATCAGGAGCAGCGCGAGAAATTTTTTCATAAAAACCTCCGAGGCGTTATTTTTAATAATTATACATTATATAAGAACAAATTGCAAGAACAATGTTTCGAGGAAACAAAAACACAACGGGGTTACCGTTGTGTTGTTTGTATTTTGTTTAAGCAAAATTGAAGCAGAAATTATCTGAACTTGCGCTTACGAGCCGCTTCGGACTTCTTTTTGCGCTTAACGCTGGGCTTTTCGTAATGTTCTCTCTTACGAATTTCAGCCGGAACGCCGCTACGGAGATAAGATCTCTTAAATCTGCGGAGAGCGCTATCGATAGTTTCGTTCTCCTTAACTCTGATCTCTGCCAATTTTGTAACCCTCCCTTACAATCGGTTTACGAGGAAATCGCGTCTAATGCGGACATTATAACAAATAATTCGACATATGTCAACAAAAGATTCAAATTATCCTAACATTTTCCCCACAAAATTTCAATTTCGCGAGGAAGAATTTTTAAATAATTAAAGAGCCTTCTTTGCGGTTTCAACGAGTTGAGCGAAAGCAGCCTTATCGTTGATAGCAAGTTCGCTGAGCATCTTACGGTTGAGTTCGATGCCACTCTTCTTAAGACCGTACATAAAGCGAGAGTAGTTGATACCTTCGATCTTGCACTGTGCAGAGATACGGGTAATCCAGAGAGAACGGAAGTCTCTCTTCTTCATTTTTCTGCCGGCGAAAGCGTAGTTGCCGCTCTTGAGAACAGCCTGCTTAGCCATCTTAAAGTGTTTGCTCTTTGCGCCCCAGTAGCCTTTGGCGAGCTTGAGCATTTTATTTCTTCTTTTTCTGGTCGCGAGTGCGCCTTTAATTCTAGCCATCTTTCAAAACCTCCGTTTATTTGTAAGGGATCATTCTCTTGAGATCATCGAAGCGAGCAGTGCTTACGTAAGCTGCTTTTCTGAGAGATCTCTTGGTCTTGCTGGGTTTAAGACCGGTCTTATGACGTTTGCCGGGATGATTCATTTTGATTTTGCCGCTTCCCGTAAGAGAGAAACGCTTTGCGGAAGCCTTGTGTGTCTTGATTTTTCCCATTTTTAATAATTCCTTTCGGTTATTTTGTCTTTTTCGGTGCGAGTATCATCGTCATATTTCTTCCGTCAAGGACGGGCTTCTTTTCGATGACCGCATTTTCTCCGCAGCCTTCGGCGAACCTATCAAGAAGTTGCGCACCGAGCTCGGTATGTGCCATTTCTCTGCCGAAGAATTTTACGATCACTTTGACCTTATTGCCCTGTGCGAGAAATTTGAGCGTGTGGTTAAGTTTAGTATTGAAATCGTGAGTGTCGATACGGCACTTAAGCTGTATCTCCTTAAGCTCGATTACCTGACGTTTTTTGCGCTGTTCCTTTTCGCGTTTTTCCTTTTCGAATCGATACTTACCGTAGTCCATAATCTTACATACGGGGGGAACCGAATCGGGAGCGATTTCAACAAGGTCAAGTTCGGCCTCGTTAGAAAGGCGAAGAGCTTCGGAAAGCTTCATAACGCCGAGCTGTGTACCGTCCGCACCGATAACGCGGACTTCATTTGCTCTTATTTCCTCATTAATTAAGGAAGAATTTTTTGCGGCGATGACAGACACCTCCAAAATATTAACAAGATTTACAAAAAAGAAAAGCAAAGCAGATACCCGCTTTGCACAGTCAAAGAGCGATCGAAAAAACTTCCGACCGACGATTATTGACCGAGCGTGGCTTATAGCCGCAGGGTGAGAGCGAAACTCTACTTCTTTGTGCCTAAAAATATTAACACATAAAAAGCCTTTTGTCAATAGGTTTTAATAACTTTTTTCTTTGAATTTGAATATACTATCGAAGAAGGAGGAGATAACTATGCCTATGTTATTTTTAAGTCCGTCGACGCAGGAGTTCAACATATATTACGACGGAAGCGGAAGTGAAGAATATTATATGAACCTTATAGCCGACTATATGGAGCCTTATCTTACAGCAAGCGGGATAACATTCACGAGAAACAATCCTGAAGGCACGGTCGGCGATTCGGTAAGATTATCCAACGCAGGAGATTACGCACTACACCTTGCACTGCACTCAAATGCGTCGGGAAGTGCAAATTACGGACGGCAAACCGGAAGCGATGTGTATTACTACCCTACCAGCGTTAACGGGAAGCGTTTCGCTGATATAATAGTCAAAAATCTCAAGCAGATTTACCCACAGCCCGACAGAGTACGTGCGCTGTCTACGACTAATCTATACGAGCTCAACAACACCCGAGCGCCAAGCGTTTTAGTCGAGCTCGCTTATCACGACAACGCGAACGACGCGGAATGGATAAAGAACAACCTTCAAGGAATTGCAGAAAACCTTGCTCTCTCGGTTGCTGACTATTTTGGCATTACACTTGTAGACCCCACCCCCACACAAAGAGGAACCGTCGTTACCGAAGGCGGACGCCTCAACATCCGAGAAGCTCCCGACCTCAGTGCGAGAATCGTCGGTCAGGCTCCTAA
>JAZONJ010000014.1:0-5838 GCA_045654425.1 Acutalibacteraceae bacterium | reverse complement strand
ACGATCCGACTTTATCTTTACAAATATCAACAATCTCATCCTGGGTATATTTTGCATAGATTCTGTAAACGGCAGACATACCCCAATCGGGAACGTCGCAGCCGCCGCCCGACATCATGTTGTACTGAGCAACGATATCGGTAATGTTTTTACCTTCGATTATGTAGATGTCAACACCCTTTGCAACGGGAATCTGAATCGAGATGTTCGGAGTGTTGGAAATTCTCGTTTCGTAAAGCTCGGCTTCGCTTGTCATAACCTTAGTGTTGGAAGCGGTATCGATTACCGAGAGAAGCGCCGAAGAGCCGAAATAGAACTCAGCATGGCGGGCAGTATCGACAAAAATTCCGTAACCCTTTGTCGAGATGAAGAAGGGAACGGGAGCGTGGCTGTCGCCTGCGTTGGTTCTGGGGTCGGCGTTGGGTCTGAGGGTCAGCTTTCTTGCCTGCAGATCGAAGGCTTTAAGCTGAAGTCCCATACCGAATATATGCTCGTCGGGGTCCATCGGAAGACGGAGTGTGCAACCTCTGGCGTTTTCTTTGAAAACGATGTGATCTATGGGGTAGGAAACATCGGTTTCGGTGTAGTTAAAGTCTTTACAAAACTTTACGGGTGTGAGTTCTTCGGGTGTACCGAATGATATTTTTTTCATAAAAATCCTCCTGATTTTTATTTAATTATTCCTATTCTTAATATACTTCGCGGGTGGCATTCCGCATTGGTTTTTGAAGAAAACACTAAAATAATTCGGGGAAGAGAAATTCATAATCTCCGAAACCTCGTTTACCGAAAAACCTTCGTCAAGAAGCCTTACCGCCTCGTTGAAACGCATATTTGCATAATATGTTTTAGGGCTGATGCCTGAATAACGGGCGAAAAGTGTTTTTATGTAGCTGATACTGATATGGCATTTGTCCGCAATATCGGTAAGGGTAAGGTTCGAATGAAGTCCCTCCGACATCGCAACAACAATATTATGATATTCGGTTGCGCTTCTCGACATTGAAAATTTGCTTTTTGCTTTCTGATTTGAGACAAGTTTTAATATAAACATATTGAGGTTCAGCGCGGCAAGCTGTATATCAAGAGGCAAAGCATCATCGTTATGAAAAAAGCCTTTAACAGTATTAACAAGAGAGTAGAAGCGGTCCTGATCCTTAAGGTCGACCGAGAAAACACCCTCGCTAAGCTCACTCGGAACATCTCCGTTTGCGCTGAAGGTCAGAATGAGGATATGCGGAGAAGAGCCGGGCATACTTCGGATTTTATGAAACTCCATCGGTGCGTGGAAAATCATATTACGTTCGCGAAGTCTGTATACTCGCTCATCCTCAGCAACCTCGACCTCGCCCGAAATAACATAAACTATTTCCCAAAAATCGTGCTGCTCTCCGAGATGAATAAAATTCTCATCCCAACGAAATTCATAGGCGGTATGAAAGCCGGAAATACTGAAATCAAGTTTTGACGACTTGAAAGGATATTTTATCATTTTTTTGCTTTTCCACCCTTCTTTTTGTATAATTTTGCCTTTTTGAATTTATTAGGACAAATTTTAGAAAAATAGTATCTAAAATCATAGTTTTAGTGCCGTTTTTAATATTTAAATTTAGAAACAGACTATTTATACTTTAGGTATAGCATACAAATGCTTAAAAGTCAAGGAGGTAAATTTATGGTAAAAGTATGTATTTTGGGATACGGTGGAATTGCCCGTACCCATAAGGCCGGATATAAGACTGAGCTTGAGGAAAAGGGACTCGGAAAGCTTGTTGCTGTATGCGATACCGATCCTAATCGTTTTGAGGCAAAGGTCGATATTAATCTTTCGTCAGATACAGGCGCCGGACTTGATTTTAATACCTATACCGATCTCGATCTTATGCTCGAAAAGGAGCAACCCGACATTGTAACAATTACACTTCCTACCTTTTTACATAAGGAAAAGGCTATTTATATAATGAAAAAGGGCTACAACGTTTTCTGCGAAAAACCGATGAGCCTCAGCTATGCAGACTGCCTCGAAATGCTCGAGGTTTCAAAGCAGACAGGCAAGAAGATTATGGTTGGCCAGTGTCTCCATTTCTTCCCCGAGTACGCATATCTTAAGGATGCTGTCGCAGACGGACGCTTTGGTAAGGTGCGCTCGGTTGCTATGCACCGACTCTCCGGACCACCTATCTGGGGTTGGGAGAACTGGTATATGGATACAAAACGTTCTAACGGATGCCTTTTTGATTTGCACATTCATGATGTAGACTTTGCTCGTTATGCTTTTGGCGAGCCGAAAAAAGTTTCCTGCATCTCAAAGGCAGGATATTCTGATTATGAGTCGGCATTTAGCTCACTTTATTATGATGATTTTGTCGTTAACGCTATCGGTGACTGGTCACTGAAGAACTTTGGCTTCCAGGCTTACTACAGAGTTGCTTTTGAAAAGGCTACTCTTGAATGGAAGGACGGAAAGTTAACCGTTTATCCCGTAGAGGATGAGAAATTTGGGGTAGAACTGCCTGCCGTTAACGGTTACGGCGCAGAGGTTGCATACTTTGCGGATTATATCTTTAATGGTGGAGACTGCCAAAAGAACGACCCCGAAAGCGCTGCTAAGAGCATTAAACTTGCCGAAACACTTCGCAAGAGCGCTGATATGGGCGGAGCAATAGTAGATTTTGAATAAGCAAAAGACCGCGAAAGCGCTCTTTTTTTATTGCCAAGATTTGCGATATGTGTTAATATATATTCGGTGATATAAATGAAAGAACATCTTAATACCATTTGCGATATTGCCGAACAGATGCTTAAAAGCGGCGCTGAGGTGCATAGAGTAGAGGATTCGCTTCTTCGTATGTGCCGTGCTATCGGAGCCGACAGAGCCGATGTTTTCATCATTACGAGCAGTATTGTCGTTACGGTTTATACAGAATCCGAACGAGCATATACCCAGACGAGAAGAATTGATGCTATCGGAACCGATATGGAGCGTTTGCACCGACTGAACGGCTTGTCGAGAAAAATCTGTGGCGGTAATCTGTCGCTGTCGGATATGAGACAGGAATTTGAAAGCATTATGAAGACGAGGGAATATCCCCATTGGCTTAAGTTTTTGGCTTATGGATTTATCGGCGGAGCTTTTGCCGTTTTCTTTGGTGGCGGCTTCCTCGAAGGAATTTTGTCCTTTTTGGTCGGACTCGTGCTTTATTTAATTACATATTTTTCTGAAAAAGCCTCTTTCGGTAAGATTTTTTGCCGTTTTGCCTGCTCTTTTGTAGCAAGCGCGCTGGCTTATCTTTGTTATAAAACAGGGCTTGTTCCGACCGCAGATAACATTATAATAGGTAATATAATGGTGCTCATCCCCGGTATAGGACTGACAAATGCTCTTCGCGACCTCTTTGTCGGCGACTCAATAGCGGGACTTCTCCGTCTTATTGAAGCGGTGCTTATAGCCCTTGCGATCGCAGCGGGACACTTTCTCTTTATTACTCTCTTTAAGGGGGTTATACTATGACAGAGATATTTGAGATTCTGACCGGTTTTATCGGTTCGCTCGGATTTGGAATCCTCTTTAATGTCAGAGGAAAACGACTTCTCGCGGCTTCACTCGGCGGACTTTTCGCCTGGGCTCTCTTTGTAGTGCTCGGCTTTGCGATAACCGATGAAGCGGTTCGATATTTTATAGTTTCGGTGGCGGTGTCAATCTACTGTGAGATAATGGCGAGGGTTATGAAAACCCCGACCACCACATTTCTTATAACCTGTCTGATTCCGCTTATTCCCGGAGGCTCACTATATTACACTATGCGTAATGCCTTTTCAGGCTCTATGGAGGGCTTTTTAGAGCGCGGTATCAAGACCCTGTCTCTTGCGGTAGCCCTCGCTCTCGGTGTGATTGTCGTTACGGTTGTGACCGAAATGATAGTTAAAATGCAAAGTTCAAAAACCAAAATACAAAATTGAGGTGTTTTTAATGAAAAAAATCCTGACTGTAGGCTTGGTGTTTATTATGATTTTAACATTCTCTGCTTGCGGTGGTAATGCCGATAATTCGTCGGTTGACCCGACAAATTGTAATCACGAATGGATTGATGCGACCTGCGACAAGCCTGATATCTGCAAGCTTTGCAAAACTGAGTCGGGAAAACCCATCGGTCACGAATATTATAACGGTGTTTGTAACGGTTGTGGAGCCGATATTCCCGAAAACGAAACCTGCGACCTTGGGAATGTTATGATAATGGGCGATTCTATCACTACATTTGAGGGTTATTCCTATGAACTCGGTCAGTTCTGGTATCACGACGGTGGCAGAGAGGACAATATGACCGATGTTACCGACATAAGTGAAACTTATTGGGATATTTTAATGAGCAACTGTGAAGGCAAGCTTGTCCGTAATCAGTCCTGTTCGGGTTCGACCTTTGTAGAGGCAAGATACAAGGGCGGAGAGTTCGAAAAGGCTTATAATTCATTCTGGGACAGACTTAACCGCTATCTTTTAGAGACCAATTTCTTTGAGGGTAAAAAGATCGACACCTTTATTTTCTTCGGTGGTACGAACGATAACAACGCCTGTGCCTTGGGAGAGGTAAAGTACGAGGGCTGGAGTGACGAGGACCTTAAATATTTTGCTCCTGCTTACGCTCATTACATATATCAGGTTAAAAAGGTTTGCCCCGATGCAAAGCTTTTCAGCATTGTTGATACAACACTTACATCGGTTGCTGATACAATGAAGGAGATTAATGAGCATTACGGTGTTTATACAGTCGAAATTGACGGTTTTGACGAGATTGCGCCACACCCGACGGTTAAGGGAATGAAAGAAATCGAGAGAGTACTCAGAGCAAAACTCTGCGAAGTAATTATTAATGAATAATTAGGGTGTTGCTTTATAATTACGATACAATAATGTCTAATTACTTACTTTTTGTGTCGTTTTCGGTATTTTATTATAAAAACTGTTTTGGTATTATAGTATCAGAACAGTTTTTTCTTTTAAGAGGTGTTTTGTATGAAAAAAGGTATTAGCGTATGGTCATTACCGGCTGATTGGGACTATGAAAAGATTTTTTCAGAAGCCGCAAAGGCAGGCTTTGAGGGAGTTGAAATCGCGCTCGGTTCAACAGGACTTGGGCTTGATACGACCGATGATGAAATTTTAAATATTAAGGCTATTGCTGATAAAAATAATATTAAGATTTTCTCGGTTGCGACAACCATGCTTTTTGATTATCCGCTGACCTCTGATGACCCTGATGTAAGAGAAAAGGGAAGAAGCGCTGCTCGCAAAATGATTGATATAGCGGCTTTGGTCGGCGCAGAAAGCGTGCTTGTTGTTCCCGGTGTTGTAAGCTGCGCTTGGAGACCCGACCTTGGTATTACTCCTTATGATGTCGCATATACAAGAGCCCTTGATAGCGTGAGAATAATCGCGCCCTATGCCGAGGAAAAGGGAATTGTAATCGGAATTGAAAATGTATGGAACAGATTTTTACTTTCTCCCTTAGAGATGAGACATTTTATCGATAAGGTTGGAAGCCCTAACGTTAAAGCATATTTTGACGCAGGAAATGTCCTTCTTTTCGGTCATCCCGACCATTGGGCAAGAGTACTTGGCGACAGAATCACAAAGGTTCACGTCAAGGATTTCAAGGTCTCAGTCGGAAACCTTTCGGGCTTTGTGCCGCTGCTTGAGGGCGACCTTGATTTTCCGCTCTTTATAAAGACATTAAAGGAAATAGGCTATGACGGATGGATTACGCCCGAAGTATCGAGCGTGAAATCTCCTGCCGAAATTCATGCCGCGCTTGACAAAATAATTAATAATGAATAATT
>JAZONJ010000013.1:0-2024 GCA_045654425.1 Acutalibacteraceae bacterium | reverse complement strand
CGGCATTAATATTTTCGGCAAAAATATCTCCTGTCGAAGCCGTTAGCTTTACGGAATTTTCTGCAGATGCACCAAATTTAATATCACCTGTGCTACCGCTCACATCAACACTTGAAAATTTAAAATCTTCGGGAATTTCGGCTTTTCCCGTGCTTCCATTGACATAGAGTGAGCCATAATTACCCTTCGGCAGAAAAACGCGGATTTCGGTCTCGCCAAAGGAAAAGAATTCAATATGTTCATACCATTTACGAGTGTCTTTAAGCTCGATGGAAAGGGTATCGCCGTTAATCGAAACTGTATGTTTTAAGTTGTTTCTTTCAAAGCACTCTACTCTGACTTTGTCTGATTCAGAGGGAAGAAAAACAATATCGGAAGTATCTGTTTTTACCGAAATATTTTCAAAATTTTCGGTAATAGCATAACTGTTATTTTCAAATTTTGCACTTGATAGCTTAGTGAAATCCCAATTTCCCAAACTTACAACCCCGACAGAAATTATAATCCCAAGTGAAGTAAGAACAGCGCCGATAATGAGCCAAATTTTTGTTTTGTTCATTCTATCGCACCACCTTTTTTAGTAAAAATACCGACAATAGCAAAAAATATCTTTTTTGTAAGCCATACAGAACTCTTTGTTGCCGCTTTACAGCCGAAAAATGAAAATACCGAGAGTCCTGCAGAGATTAGAGCGAGACCGATAAGAAAAGTTCCCGAAAGGGCATTTTCAAAAAACGATAAAATTCCGCCACCGAGCAAGAAGCCAACAGCAACTCCGACAAAGGAAGCGAAAACAGCCCAAAAAGATACGATACCCGACCAAAGTGCCACAAAAAGCGAGAAAACAACCGACAGCGCTGCTATAAGCAGGGGAAACCAAAGCGGAGAGCCGAGAATTATAAGAGTCAGCGGCAGAGCTTTTGAAGGCTTGTCGGTATTCGAGGGCGTTTCTTTTGCGAGCTCGGTGATTTCTTCTCCTACAAGCTCAGAAACGGTCACGTCAAGCACTTCGGCAATATGTACGAGCATTTCGGAATCGGGAAGAGAGAGCCCTTTTTCCCATTTAGAAACGGTCTGACGAACAACCGAGAGCTTACCTGCAAATTCCTGCTGTGATAGCCCTTTGGATACCCTTAGCTCCTTAATTTTTTCTGATAACATAGGAAAACCTCGCTTTCGTTCCCTTTAATTATACATATTACCACAATTTATTTCAAGCAACTAAAATTAACATATGAAAAAACAGGGATTTTAAGAGAGTATGATTATCCGGCAACCTTTTTTGCAGGCATAGACGAGTGCTTCTTCGGTGCCGCTTTTGCGGTTTCGCGGTAAAAGTTCTTTTTTATAATAAACCACACAAAAACAACTTTTATCTATCATTTCGCGATTTCGCTTGATATAAACTGCTCTGCCTGCGCCAACAGCATTTTTCGGAAAGTAGGTTTGCTCATAGCTTTTAAGCAAATAATTTTCGTAATCTTCACTTATTTGTGAGTACTCGGCTCTGACGTATATTCGTTTTATAAAATGATATTTTACTTTAAGCTTTGTTACAGTCTCGTGGCATAAACAGTTGAAGCGACTTTTACTGCCGAAAAGAAATGTATCTACTCGGTTTTTTATTATAAGATTTTCGATAGTTAAATATAGTTGCTGTTTTAATTCTTCGGTCTCGTTTATTTCTCTGTGCCCAAAGAAACAACAAGTGTGTTTACGCATACTATTCCTCCAAAGTAAATAATCTATTATTTATTATAAACAATTATTCACTCTGTGTAAATAAATATGCAATCATATCTTATAATAATCGTTCTGCTTTTCCGTTAAAATATAAACAAAGGAGGTCGGCAGAATGAAAACAGAATTTTCAGACAAATATATTACTCTTGGTTTAAAAATTGCCTATTATCGCAGAAAGGCGGGGTTTACACAAGAATACTTTGCCGAACTCATCGGAAAAAGCGTCAGTTTTGTAGGGCAGGTAGAAGGAACGGGAACAGTTCGAGGCGTATCGCTTGAAA
>JAZONJ010000012.1:0-11057 GCA_045654425.1 Acutalibacteraceae bacterium | reverse complement strand
CCGTTTTTTACCCAATAGTCAATAATGAATTGACTTTATATATGCTTTGTTTTAAAATTTAAATTAAACGAGGTGTTTAGTATGAATAATATTATATTAATAGGTATGCCGGGCTCGGGCAAAAGCACAGTAGGTGTTCTTCTTGCAAAAATGGCGGGGCTTGATTTTATAGATTCCGACCTTTTGATTCAAAAATCAGTAGGAAAAAGACTTTTTGAGATAATCGAAGAAAAAGGTAACGGTGCATTTTTAGAGATTGAAAACCGAGTTAACTCTGAAATAGAAACCGAAAACTCAGTTATCGCTACAGGCGGTAGCGCGGTTTACTGTGCCGACGCTATGGAGCATCTGAAAACACTTGGAAAAATCGTATATATAAAAGTTCCGCTTGACGAAATCAAGCGTCGCATCGGAGATTTTTCAACCCGCGGAATTGTTTTGAGAAACGGAAATTCTATAGAAGACCTTTATCGCGAAAGAGTTCCGCTTTATGAAAAATATGCCGACATCACGATAGAGTGCGACAAAGCCGATATAAAAGAAAACGCCGAAAAACTACTTTTGGCGCTCGAGCTTTAAAAATTAAAATTTCGTAACCTGTTGTAACGGGATTGTGACTGAGCCGTAATCGGATTTTAACGATTTTTTCGCTTTCTTAAGATATAATATTATCAAGGAAGTGATATCTATGAAATTCAGAATTATCGGAATAGCTCTTATTCTTATTCTTGTTATTGTTCTTGCCTGCGGTTTTACCGCTTTTGGCGAGCAGACTGCTCCTGCCGATAACTCCGCTTCTGTTCCCGACGTAACCATAGACCCTGTTTTAAACGCGCGACTTCTAAATATGCTGGAGCATAATCGTGTTTATAATACCGACTTTAATGACACAAATACAATTATTAAAAATTCGGTCGTAGCACTTTTTGAAAAAGCCGATGAGGACGGGTATGTAAACCGCGATGTAGTAAACGGCTTTGTTTGTAGCATGTACGGCATAACCACTGTGGGCTACACGCCTGACAATACTTTTCCCGAAAAAGAAGGCCATATATTCATTATGCCGAAGGGCTATGACGATTACAGTCACGAAATTGTAGATATAGAGGCTAATGGGGATTATATCTATGTTACCTCTATTCTGACAGTAGATGCTCACGACGGTTTAGCCTATAACCTTAACTGCAATACAGTCTTTAAGGTAAACGCAACAAGCGGGTTCGGATATAACATCATCTCTTCAAATTATTATTAATATACGAAAAGACACCGTCTTTTGAACGGTGTCTTTCCTTTTTCGAGGGGTTTGAGGAGAGAGTTATGATCCAAGACCATAACTGCGGCTTATGGTTTGCGGCTCCCACTTGCCGCATATTTAATATACAACTAAAAATTTATAATACTGTGAATTAAATTTGAACAAAAAATTAACATTGAATAAAACCGTCCGAGACAGTCTAAAATAAACTTGGAAGGCGGTAATTTAAAAATGAAATACGAAAAAAAGAAATCTAACAGTATATTTGAGGGTAAAAGTTTTTACCTCATTATAGCGCTTTGTCTTATCGCAATCGGAGCTGCATCCTGGATGGCTTACGACAGAATTCAAAAAGACACTAATCCCAATCCTAACCTTAATTCGAGCGTTACAGAAAACAACTCCTCCGAAATGCAGATGCCACCGACAATAGAGGATGATAAACAACCTGTCGACAAGGTTGACACCGAAAAAAATGATGTTCCGTACGAGAATACCGAAAGTAAAAACAACCAATCTTCGCCTGAACCGGAAACTAAACCGGAGAAACCTATCGCAACTAACTTTATTTTACCGATAATGGGCAATGTGTCAAAGCACTTCAGCTCAGATACTCTTGTCTACTCTAACACCTATCGCGACATGCGTTTACATTGCGGAATCGATATTGCAGCCGAGCAGGGCGCCGAGATAAAAGCTTGCGGCAGCGGCGTTGTAATTGCGGTAATGGACGACATAAAACTCGGGAAGTATATCGAAGTCGACCATGGAAATAATATTGTAGCAAAATACTGCGGTTTTGATACAATTCACGTCACAGAGGGCGACACCGTCGATGCAATTACAAAACTTGGAACACTCGGTACAGTTACCGAAGAATGCGAGGATGCATCACATCTTCATCTCGAATTTTTCAAAGACGGCAATTCGGTAGATCCTCTCTCGATAATCTACCCGAAATAATAAAAAGTCTTGCAGTTATTCTGCAAGACTTTTCTCTTTTACATATTCTACATTTCCTTTGATAGCAGCAATTAATTCTTCGACAGAATCAAATTTCTTCTCTTCGCGAAGATATTCTATAAACTGAAGTTTTACATCCTTGCCATAACAGCTTCCGCTAAAACCGATAATGTAGGTCTCAGCACAAACAATGTCTCTTTCAAAGGTAGGACGAACACCGACATCGGTTACGCCGTCAAATGTTTTCATTCCAACAGTAACCTTGGTGCGATAAACTCCGTTTTTGATTTTTGCTTTAGATTCGGGATATATCTGATTTATAGTCGGAAAACCGAGAGAATTACCTCTCCTATCCCCTTTTACTACAGTTGCTTTAAAGCCGAAAGGTTCCGTAAGCAATTCATTTGCTTCGGCTATTTTACCCTCGCTCAAAAGCTTCTTTATATATGTAGTAGAAACAGTTATCCCGTTAGTTTGAACCTCATCTGCACGAAAAAATTCGAGATTTTTTTCCTCGCAGTAACTGCGGATAAAATCGGTATCCCCTTGGGCGTCTTTTCCGAATTTGAAATTAAAACCGCATGCAATTCTCTTTACCGAGCCGCTATCGGTCAGCATATCGAGAAACTCTCGCGGTGACTTTTCTTTTACATCCTCAAAATTCAGAATTTCAACCGTGTCAACACCGGTAGCCAAAAGTTTCTCAATCTTCTCATCTTCGCTTAGAACTATTCCGCCCGTTTTGTGAGGTATTTTATCAAATGTAATAACTATGCTTCTGCAGTTTTGACCGAGAATTCCGTCAATTACTGCTTTGTGCCCGATATGTACCGAATCGAACATACCAAGAGCCATTGCTATTTTTGACATAAAATCCTCCTTACATTTGATTTATAATACACTTTATAGCTATCTGTTGCTTATCGTTCTCTGCAAAGCCTATACCTAAAAACTTATCTTGAAATTTTATCCTCAGAAGTTCGCCGTCTTCAAAATCAGTGTTTTTCAGTCTTTCGTAGGAAAGCTGTCCGCCGTTTGAGAAACGAACTGCCTGTTTTTCCGAAACAAAGACCTCTCTGAGGTGCCGTACGGCATATTCTTCACTCTTTAAATATTCAGTAATATTTTCATCAGTTAAGTCGTCAAGTTTTACGCAGTCTTCTTCGGAAAATCCACAAGTGGAATTGCGTCTGAGCGCGGTCATAGTTGCTCCGCAACCGAGCTTCTCTCCGATATCACGACAAAGGCTTCTGATATATGTACCTTTAGAACAAGAAACGTATATCTCAAAGGTGTCTTTATCGAAGCTTTTAAGTATCAGCTTATTTATCGTTATACGTCTTGGCTCTACCTCGACCTCTTCGCCACGACGCGCAAGCTCATAAAGACGGACTCCGTCTTTTTTCAGTGCAGAATACATCGACGGCACCTGGTCCATTTCACCTTTTAAGCTTTCAACAGCCGAAAGAAGTTCTTCTTCGGTACCCGAAACAGGCTTTTCACTCTGAATAGTGCCCGTAATATCACAGGTATCGGTAGTAATTCCAAGTTTTACGGTTGCGGTATATTGTTTTTCTGCTTCGAGCAAAATCGACGAAAGAGCGGTTGCTCTGCCGAGGAATATCGGCAAAACTCCCGTAGCCATGGGATCCAGAGTTCCGGTATGTCCCACCCTCTTTTCTCCTGCTAATCTTTTGATTCTTGAAACTGCAGAAAAGGAGGTCATTCCTTCGGGTTTATCTATCAGTAGAAATCCCTGCATAATTTTCCTCCAAAGCAGTTTTTACCGCATCCAGCATCTGCTTTTTAACCGATTCAAGATCACCCACGAGCGTGCAACCTGCTGCCGCTACATGACCGCCGCCGCCAAGACTTTTGCATATCGCCGATGCATCAAGTGGCGGATATGTGCGAAGAGAAACCTTGAATTTGTTTTCTTCAATTTGCTTTATCGATACACCTGCTAAAACGCCCTCTACCGAACGGGAAATAGCAGCAACACCTTCAAGTTCACTGCCTGAACATCCTGTTTTCTGTTGCATTTCAAGGGTAACAGCAAGTATCATGCATTTATCATCAAAATGGAATTCCGCATCTGAGAGCACCATCATTTCAAGTTCCAGACGGCTTCTCGACTTGGTATCAAACATTTTACGATTTATCTCAGCCGCATCAACGCCAATCTCGTAAAGACGGGCGGCGATTTCATGAGTTCTGACCGTAACGTTCGAATACTTAAAACAGCCTGTATCGGTTGACATTCCGGTGTAAAGCGCGTTTGCCATAACCCCGTCAAACTCAACCCCAAGCTCATCAAGTATCTCATAAACGCATTCAGCTGTTGCCGCAGCAGCGGCATCAAGATAAAGTCTTTTAGCATACTTTGTGTTTGAAACATGGTGGTCGATATTTAGGTCTATTCTTCCCTCAAACTGAGCGTAAATATCTCCGAGAAGCTTTATATCAGCAACATCCACAGCGACAACCGTTTCGGGTACAAAAGACGAATCCGAATCATCTATAAAATAATCGTACTTTTTCGGTATCTCATCGCAACAGATGACCTGAGCCTTTTTACCCAGCTTTTCAAGACCTCGTTTAAGAGCGTATGCACTGCCGAGAGTATCTCCGTCAGGCGATGCATGGCAGAGTATAACGTAATTATCTCTTTCCTTTAAAAAAGCGCACAGCTCAGCCAAGGAAAGTTCTAAACAATTATTCTCCATCGCTGTTTTCTCCGTCATTGAAGCCTCCAACGATTCTTGAGATATTCGCGCTGATTTCAATCGAATCATCAGCTACAAATCTCAGTTCAGGCACCTTGCGAAGTTTGAGTCTGCTTCCGAGCTCACGGCGTACGTAACCTGCCGCGCCTTTGAGCGCCTTAACGCTCTCAAGGGTCTTTTCTTTACCCTCAATCGCGCTGACATAAACTGTCGCATAGGACATATCGCCCGAAACGTCAAGCTTTACAATACTTAGAAGCTTTGATACTCTCGGATCCTTTACTTCACGCAAAATCTCCGAGAGAGCAAGCTTTATATCTGAGGTGACACGGTTTATTTTAAATCCTGCCATATTGTCCTCCATCTTTTAATCTATCCTAATTTTAAGAAATTTTCATTAACGAGAGAATTTTTCGAGCCTGTGTAGCCGCGAAGCCACCACATATCGAGAATATCTGGTGGCAACAAGGCATAACAGACGATAAATTATCCGTTAAGACCATTAATCTCTGTATTCTTCTATAATGAAGGCTTCGAGTACGTCTCCTTCTTTGATGTCACCGAACTTTTCAAGTCCGATACCGCACTCATACCCTTGGGCAACTTCCTTAACGTCATCCTTGAATCTGCGGAGAGAGTCAATCTTATCCTCAGCCACAACGATTCCGTCACGAACTACGCGGATCTGGCAAGCGCGGGTAACCTTACCATCGGTAACATAGCAACCTGCAATTGTTCCGACACCGGAAATCTTGAAGGTTGAACGAACCTCGATAGATCCCATTTCAACATCTCTGAATTTCGGAGCAAGCATACCCTTCATAGCAGCTTCAATTTCTTCAATAGCATCGTAGATTACTCTGTACAGACGCATATCTACTCCGTCCTTTTCAGCGGCAGCTTTTGCAACCGAGTCAGGACGTACATTAAAGCCAACGATTATAGCGCCTGAAGTCTGAGCGAGCATAACGTCTGTATCGTTAATACCGCCAACTGCGCCATGGATAACCTTAACACGAACTTCTTCGTTAGAAAGTTTTTCGAGTGACTGCTTTACTGCTTCAACAGAACCCTGAACGTCGGCCTTAACGATAATATTAAGTTCCTTAAGGTCGCCCTCACCGAGCTTATCGAAGAGGTTATCAAGAGTAACCTTCTGTGCAGCATTCCAGATTTCATCCTTCTGCTTCTGCTTTCTCTGCTCAACAAGCTCACGAGCAAGACGCTCATCGGAAACGGCATCGAATCCGTCACCTGCAACAGGAACCTCGGCAAGACCTGCAATCTCAACAGGAACAGAGGGACCTGCTTCTTTAAGCTTCTGACCCTTTTCATTGGTCATTACGCGAACACGTCCGACAGATGTACCTGCAACGATAATATCTCCGGACTTAAGAGTACCGTTTTGAACAAGAAGTGTTGCAATAGGACCGCGGCCCTTATCAAGACGAGCTTCGATTACGACACCCTTAGCTCTTCTGTTGGGGTTAGCCTTAAGCTCCTGCATTTCTGCAACAAGAAGAACGTTTTCAAGAAGAGTATCGATTCCCATATGAGACTTTGCTGATACGGGAACGCAGATAATATCACCGCCCCACTCTTCAGGAACAAGAGCGTGTTCGGTAAGCTGCTGCTTGATTCTGTCAGGATTAGCCTCGGGCTTATCCATTTTGTTAATAGCAACAATTATCTGAACATTTGCAGCTTTTGCGTGGTTAATAGCCTCAATTGTCTGGGGCATGATACCGTCGTCAGCCGCAACAACAAGGATTGCAATATCGGTAGCCATAGCTCCGCGCTGACGCATAGAGGTAAATGCTGCGTGACCGGGAGTATCAAGGAATGTGATATCCTGACCATTGCAGTTAACTCTGTACGCACCGATGTGCTGAGTAATACCACCTGCTTCGGTATTGGTAACGGCTGTATTACGGATAGCGTCGAGAAGAGATGTCTTACCATGGTCAACGTGACCCATAACAACGACAACAGGGCTTCTCGGAAGGAGATTCTCTGCGGTGTCCTCGGTCTCATCCATAATCTGTTCTTCAATAGTAACAACGACTGCACGCTCAATCTTTGCGCCCATTTCGGTAACAACGATTTCAGCGGTATCGTAGTCGATAGTCTGGTTAACGGAGGCCAGCATTCCGAGCTTCATAAGCTCCTTAATAACTTCTGCAGCAGTCTTCTTCATTGCAGCAGCAAGCTCACCGACGGTAATTTCATCGCCAACGGTAACGGTAATAGGAGTCTTCTTGATGCGCTCAAGCTGAATCTTGCGCATCTTCTCAGCCTCGAGCTCCTTCTTGCTCTTTTCCTGACGGCGATAGTTCTGAGATTTCTGATTTATCTTCTGCTTTCTCTGAACATTGTCGTGCATCGAGTTTGCGGGAGCAATATTTTCATATTTCTCGTTGAATTTCTCCATATCAATATTAGAGAATCTTGTATCAACGGTACGCATCTCGGCAGGACCTCTTTTCGGAGCGTCGCCGGGCTGCTTTTCTTCCTTTTTACGAGCTGTAAAGGGCTTCGGGTCAGAAGGCTTATGTTCCTTCGGCTTTTCCTCAGTCACGGGCTTTGCAGACTCGGTCTTCTGAGGCTGAACCTTATCTTTAGCAGACTCAGTTTTATGAGGCACAACCTTATCCTTTGCAGATTCGGTTTTATGAGGTACAACCTTATCTTTTGCAGATTCAGTCTTATGAGGCACGACCTTCTCTTTTTCCGGCTCGGCCTTTACGGGTTCCGGCTTTTTCTCCTCAACCTTCGGCTCTGCAGCCTTCTTTTCAGCTTCTTCAGCAGCCTTTTTAGCTGCCATTTCAGCTTCCTGAGCTGCTTTTAACTGCTCGAGGATAGCCATCTGGCTTGCAAGCTTTCTGTCCTTTTCTGCCTGTCTTGCCTTTTCTTCCTCTACTCTTGCCGCTTCACCTGTTGCGAAATATTCCTTGAAGTTTTTCACAGAATATTTCTGAGTGAGTGCGTCAAAAAGGACGCTTACTTCTTCAGCGGTCAAAACGGCACCTGTTTTCTTTTCGGCACCTGTATATTCTTTAATAACTGCGATAATTTCTTTTGAGCCAAGCCCTAAATCAGCCGCAGCAGCGCTGATCTTATATTTTTCCATCATGGGCAGTTCCTCCTAAATTAGTTTCTCTATGATTGCCTTCGAAAACGACTCATCATTTACGGCAACTATGCCGCATTTTTTACCGAGGGCTCGGGAGAGTTCTTCGGAATCCACATCTTCAAATATTTTTACCATGATTCCTGTTTTCGATGCCTTGAAATTCAGTTCTTTTATACTTTTAGCGGAAATATCGTTTGCGACACAGACAAGTTTTGCTTTACCTGAGTTTATCGCCCACTCGGTTGCGTGGGTTCCGTATGACAGGCGTCCTGCTTTTGCCGCAAATTGCAAGAGGTTAAGTGCTTTATCTGTCACTCTATCTCCTCCCTGATACTGTTTACGACTTCTTCGGTAAGCTTAACTCCGAAAGCACGTTCAAAAGCCTTACGCTTAACCGCTTTATCAAAACACTCTCTATTTTTACAAATATATGAGCCTCTTCCGTTTTTTCTTCCCGTTGGGTCATAAGAAATTTCTCCTTCGGGCGAACGAACGACCCTTACAAGCTCGGTTTTAGGCTTCATTTCGCCGCAACCCGTACACATTCTCGAGGGTATTTTCTTTTCTTTCAAAGAGCTAGCCTCCTTTCAGGGACTGTAAATTTAATTATTCCTCGCCGTAAAATCCGCTTTCGGGACGGATGTCTATCTTCCAGCCTGTAAGCTTTGCAGCAAGACGTACGTTCTGTCCCTTGTTTCCGATTGCAAGAGAAAGCTGTGAATCGGGAACTGTAACCTTGCAGACCTTGGGTTCTTCGCTTATTATCTCAACCTTAACAACCTTTGAGGGAGAAAGAGCTTCGCTGATAAATGCAACCGGATCATCGGAATACTTAACAATGTCAATCTTCTCGCCCTTAAGTTCTTCAACAATAGTATTAACACGAGCACCGCGGATACCTATACAAGCGCCGACAGCGTCAATCTCGGGGTTAGCCGACCAAACAGCAAGCTTTGTACGGCTTCCTGCCTGACGGGAAACGCTCTTAATCTCGATAGTTCCGTCCATAATTTCGGGAACCTCGGTCTCAAAAAGTCTCTTAACGAGTCCGTGATGAGTACGAGAAAGCATTACTCTCGGTCCCTTTTCGGTCTCTTTTACATCAACAACATAAACCTTGATGTGATCGCCTTCGTGAAGCTCCTCATCGGGAACCTGCTCGAGCTTAGGCAATGTAGCCTCGCTCTTACCGATTGTAACAGCAGCGTTGCCTGTCTTGGGGTCAATACGCTCAACAACAGCGGTAAGAAGTTCACGGTTGTGAGACTGGAACTCAGAAAGAGACTGGCTGCGCTCAACATCGCGGATTCCCTGACGGATAACGTGTTTTGCAGTCTGAGCAACTATACGACCGAACTGACGTGTGTCCATCTCAATTTCAACAAACTCGTCAGTAGCCTTTGCCTTGTACTGAGCCTTTGCTTCATCGCGGAGAATCTGAATTCTCGGATCCTCAACCTCATCAACGATATCCTTACGAAGTATAACCTTGAATATCTGGTTTTCAGGGTCAATAGTACAGGTTATGTTCTCGGTGGTTCCGTAATCCTTACGGAGAGCAACTACGATTGCAGCAGAGATTTTCTCTGCGATATACTCGGCAGGAATTCCTCTCTCCTGCTCCATGAAGCTGAGCGCTTCAAAAAATTCTTTGTTCTGATTCTTAGTTGATTTTGCCTTAGCCATTTTTCCAATTTACCTCCAAATTATATTTTACTGTTTTTTAAAAGTCGATATCATCAAGTCTGCATGAAGAAAATGCGCTTTTTTCAAGTCTGATTTCTTCATTTGCAACTTCAATTACAATTTCCTTGCCGTCAAAACCGATAAGCTTTCCGCAAAGCTCCTTCGAGCCGTTTATCGCCTTATAAAGCTTCAGTTTGACGTCTGCTCCCTCATACTTGTGGAAATGCTCGGGTCGGGAAAGTTCTCTTTCAAGTCCGGGTGAGCAAACCTCCAAGAAGTATGAATCTTTTATCGGGTCAGCCTCATCAATAACGGGGTCAATCGCGTGGTGCACATTTGTACAGTCGTCGATCGAGATTCCCTCAACACTATCGAGAATTACCCTTAAATACCAGGAAGCGCCCTCTTTAACGTACTTTACGTCCCAAAGAGAAACACCCTGAGATTCTACCGTGTCCTTAATTATTCCAAAGACCTTTTCGGCAATCGGGGAAGCCATTTTTTAACACAACCTTTACACAAAAACTGAAGAGCGGGTTGCCCCACTCTCCTTTAAGTCAAATATCTTACAATCGGATTATACATTATATATAGAAAAATGTCAAGCATTAAGTCAATTTAATCTTCCAGCTGACGTCCGAGGAAGGTCGCCGCAACACCTGCAAGGCTGAGGTCGGTAACATCGGCTTCGTTTTTTGCCGCCGTCGGAACGAGAATAACCGCTCCCGAAAGATCTCCTGCCGATATTATCGGATATGCCGCAAGTATCGTGTGCGAACCATCCTGAATTAAAGGAAGTCTCTTCTTTCCTTCCTCAAAAACATAGGGCTGACGGCTTTCCATAATCTCTTCAAGCTCTGCCGACACCTCTCGGTCAATAATATCCTTTTTCGAAACTCCTGCTGCCGCAACCAAGTGGTCGCGGTCGGAAATCACAATTCCGAGCTTCGTCTGCGTTGCAACCGCCTCTGCATACTGACCCGACACAGCACTCAGCTCCCCGACCGGAGAGTATTTTCTAAAAACGACCTCACCGCCTGCACCTGTGTATATTTCAAGCGGATCTCCTTCACGGATTCTCATAGTTCTTCTGATTTCTTTCGGAATAACCACACGACCAAGGTCGTCAATTCTTCTAACTATTCCTGTGGCTTTCATATATAAATCTCCTTTAAAAACAAAATCGTGATACTATTATTTGTGATTAAAGGGAATTTATACTGCAACAATTTACTTTTAAAATTAAATATGTTATAATATATTAAAGGCGGTGATTTTGTGAAACACTTTT
>JAZONJ010000011.1:0-14521 GCA_045654425.1 Acutalibacteraceae bacterium | reverse complement strand
GGGGTGAAGATGCTATCGTGGGTGTTCTTCCACTTTGTGGGGGTACCACCGTCAGCTTCAAAAGAGGGATTGCGCCCGGCATCTGCAAGCGGGTCGGGGTAGTTGTATTTTACAGTATATCTGCGTCCGTTCGCTGTGACGTTGTGTATATGCCATCCCGATCTCTCGGTAGGTCGGAAATCGTGTTTCTTCTGATCGAGAGGAGTTACAATGATATTTCCACCGTCGATGCTCTCGAGATATCCATTGAGAAGCACAAGGTCGAGAATATCGGTTTTGCCGTTTCCGTTTGCGTCAGCACCGCTCTTGATAGTAGTTGCATTCAGCAGATGGCGGCGAAGTGCGGTAAAGTCAGAGGTGTTAATGTTTCCGTCACCGTTTGCGTCTCCGTATTTTACCATTTCAATTGTAACGAGAGGTTCTGCGGGGTAGCTGTAACCGTAATGACAGTCGACAGAAATATTGCAAACACCCTTTGAGAGCTCGGTCTCGGGGGTATATTCTATGACAATATCCTCAGCGGTAAGGTCGAAAAGCTCAATTTTTTCAAGTGCTGATACAACAGACGGGGCTCTGTATGCGGCTATAATATCAGCTTCGGACGGATTTGCGATGGTGAAGTCAACACCCTTGATAATAGTTTTTACCTGCTCATAAGCGGCGATGAATGGGTCGGTAGCGTATGTACTGCTACAGCTTGTGACTTTGTCAGGATTGGTGTATGCGTTTTCAACCGATTCTCTTACGATTGCCCAGATTTCAGGAACGAATTCTCCGAGCCAGGCCTGACCTTTATTATTTGTAAATTCAGGCGCTGTCTTGACAGTATTAAAATAACTAAAGCCATCGTTTGCGTCAATAACATCGTCGAAGAAGTTTACAATATGATAAAGAACTGCAGAACCCATAAGGTAACGGCCGAGCTCAAGGCTCATGTGTGTTCCGTCACGTTCAAGAAGAGTGTATGTATTAAGTGCTCCTACCGCAAAATCGGTAAATCCGCCGTCTGTGAGTTTAAGAGCATCCACTTTATTATTGGTTGTTCCAAGGTAGCTGGTGCGTGCATTCTGTAAAACGGTTGAAGCGGGAACTATGTAGTCAGGTCTATTTTCACCGAGATCCTTTACCGCAGCTATAGCCTTCATGCTTTGACTCCAGGAAAGCTCAAGGTCAGCCTTGTTATAGTTCTTGTCTGCCCAGTCTGCAAACCAGATTATTTTTGCTCCGGGAGCAGAGGTGTGAATCCAATTAACAGCCGTTTGTATATCGTCGGCATAGTTTGCTCCACCATCTTTGTCATCGGTTGAGGTGGATTCGTGATAGTCCTGCATTATAACGATATCATATGTCTTTTTAAATGCTTTTATATAATCGTTACGGTCGTCTTCGGTATACTGATAGGTGCCTATTCCGTTTGCAACCTCGTAATGTGAGCCACGACTGGTCGGCTTAACAAGACCGCGTCCTCCGAAGGTTAATTTTGTAAGCTCGAAGTTAGTTTCAAGCTCAGCGTCTAAATCGGAAAAAATAGTGTCAGCCCAGGCGGACCAGTCGGCAGTATGGCTGTTTCCGATAGCAAGAATTCTGAGGGTTTTAGCCTTGAAAACAATATTGTTATGAGATTCTGCAAAGGTGCCTGAGGCGTGATTCATATAACCCTTCAAGATAAATGAGTGTGAAGGAAGCGCGGTTTCGTCAATAGCAGTAGTGCTGAGGGCTACCGAAATTTCGGTAAGTGCCGAAAGTCCGCTGAAAGCGCCTGCAGATAGAGCTGTTATTCCTTCCTCGATTATTACTTTTGTTATCTTGCTGCCCAGCTCTGACCACGGTGTATTTCCCGCAGAGTAGTCGGCAAGCGCACCGCTTCCCGAAATGACGAGAGAATATTCAGAGTCCGATTCAGATGTTATAGTGTAGGTTACTGTCATATTTCCGTCTGCGGCGGAAATGGTATCGGTTGCAATAACTTCGCTTTCTGCCATTGCAGTCGAAATTGATGACGGGATAAAAGAAAATAACATAGTAATCACCAACAGAAAACTCAATATTTTTTTCTTCATTAGATCTTAGCCTCCAGGTTTATAGATGTGCTACGGGTGTTTATATTTTTACAGATATATTATATCATAAAATATAATAGAAGAGTATTAAAATTTTTATAATAATCAGCGATTTTTAAGCAAATTCTTAAGATAATTCAGATTATGCGGAAATTCGTTTTAATGTTTAGCCATTTTGCGATTTTTTGTATTATAAGGATAGCAAGAAACAAGCTGCTTGACGGCGGAAGGTAAAGGGATGTATAATATCCGTAAGCAAGCACGAATAATCCTCTCTTTAAAATCAGGTTCGGATTATTCGTGCTTGCTTAAAGAGCCGCTTTACAAGAAAAAACGGCAGACAGGACGGAGAATAAGATGAAGATATTTATTGCAAGCGATATTCACGGATCGGCATATTGGTGTCGCAAAATGTTAGAAGCGTATAAGGCCGAAAAAGCCGAAAAGTTACTTTTGCTCGGAGATATTTTGTATCACGGTCCGAGAAATGATTTGCCCGAAGAGTATGCTCCGAAGGTTGTTTTGGCAATGCTCAATGAAATAAAGGACGAGATTCTTTGTGTCCGCGGAAACTGTGACACCGAGGTTGACCAGATGGTGCTCGATTTCCCAATTCTTGCCGACTATGCTTATATTTGTGACGGCGGTGTGAGATTTTTTGCCACCCACGGACATAAATTTAATGAGGAGAACCTGCCTTCGCTTTCAAAAGGGGATGTTCTGCTTCACGGACACACCCACGTTCAAGTCATTCGCGAGCATGAGAATTATACCTATATTAATCCCGGTTCGGTTTCTATTCCGAAGGAAAACACAGGTCACGGCTATGCCATAATTGAAGACGGAAAGGTTACCTTAAAATGCCTTTAGTAGAGCAAGTAGTGCATATTTTTGAGCCGAATCCGCTTGCCTGCGGACAGGCGGTACTCGCTATGCTGTCGGGAGACTCGGTCGAGAATGTTATAGAGCTCGTCGGTACAGAGCGTGAAACCAAACTTCGCGATATGTTTTCTGCACTCGACCACTATGGTATTGAATATGTAAGAGAGCGAAAAGAAGCAAGGGAGAAATCTGACCTGCCCGAGATATGTATTTTAAGCCTCGAAACTCCGAAATGCTGGCATTGGTCGCTGTATTTTAAGGGTAGGTTCTATGACCCCGAATACGGAGTTCTCTTAGACTTTCCCCCGAGCGCGCGAAGATATTATTTTGAAATTAAAAAGCCGAAGTCATAGTAACTTCGGCTTTAATCATAGTTCTACAAATGTCGGTGTGTGGTTGGTGTGTGGGAGCAGATTTTCGATAATATCTTCGGTTTTAATTTTAAGGCTTGAAGAGTTGTCGCATGGGTGACAGCCGAGATACTCATCTTCGAGCAGGTCTTTATCTATCACAAGACGAACTTTTATATTTTTATCGAAAAGGAGCCCAAGTACCGACGCGCTTCCGGGAGTACAGTTAAGATATTCTTCCATAAACTCGGGCGGAGCAAAGGAAAGTCGCGAGCAGCCGAGCTGAGGAGATAAAAACTTTGTCTTAAAGGGCTTTTCTCCCGGCATCATAACGAGATAAAAATCGGTCTTCTGTGCATTGCAAAGAAAAAGATTTTTGCAAATCTTGACGCGGAGCACCTGACGTATTTCTTCACAGCCCTCAATTGTTCCGATATGCTCATGGCTGACTCGTTCATAAGCGATACCGAGTTCTTCGAGAGTGTCGTAGCAGACGGCTTCCTTTTCGGTGCAATCGGGTTTTCTCACAGTATATATAGTTTTATCGGTAAAAAGAGATTCCATAGTTTTTAACTCCTGTTAAAAGATTTTTTCATTATCGGTAAAACGAACTGTCTGAGAAGAAGTGCGACTGCGAATTTTACAATTAAAAAAACAATCGCTTCGGGAAGTCTGAGCAGAAGTTCGGCTTTATAAGGCATACCGTACATAATTGTCAGCCAAAGGGAATTCAGAAGAAGTGAGCCGACAAACTCGGTCAGGGCAAATCCTGAGAGAGCGAAAAGACAAAATTGCCAATTCTTCGGGAATTTTTTATCAGCAATACCGATAAGCCCATAAATAGCACCCATCATAAATGCGACAGCAGTAAAACCGGGGAAATACGCACTGAACGGGAAGAGAATTGCTCCGATAAAGTCGGCAAGCGCGCCACATACTCCACCCCACAGCACACCGCAGTACATTCCCGAAATCATAACGGGCAGAAAGGCAAAGCCAATGCTGAAGTTTTGGACATTATAGGAGAAAAAACGCCCAAGCACTACCGAAACGGCGGCAAGTATGGCGGTCAGGATAAGGTTTACTAAATACTTTTGTTTTTTACTCATAAAAAATTCCTCCCTGCCACTAAAATCAGAGAGGAATAAAATAACTGTCATAGTTTCCGGTCTGTTTAGCGGGATGCGGCTATCAAACCGTTGAGCAAAATCGCTCATTCGTCTGTCGGACAACTCCCCGTCCCGACAGCACTAAAACGCTTGAAAGCCTACTCTAACGGTAGTTAGTATAGCACCAAATTAATGAAAATACAATAAAATATTGACAAAAAATATCAAATTTTTAAAGAAAGCAACTTTTTATCAAAATTATTATGGAAAAAATTTGGTCGATGATGTATGATAAGATAAATAAATATATATCTTTTAAAGGAGAAATATAATAATGTCTGTTTTTACTAAAACCACAGCTACAGAAAAGTTTATCCAGTTTGGTGAGGGCGGATTCCTCCGCGGCTTTGCCGATTGGATGATTCAGAAGATGACCGATGCAGGTGTCTTCGAGGGCAGCGTTGTCGTTGTTCAGCCTATCGAGCAGGGCATGTGTGATATGCTGACTGCACAGAACTGCGGATACACCCATATCATTCGTGGTGCAGAGGGCGTTGACAAGACTGTTTGTAACGTTATTTCCCGCTGTGTAAAGCCTTATGAGGATTTCGAAGCATATCTTGCTTTAGCTTTACAGCCCGAAATGAGATTTGTTATCTCGAACACCACCGAATCGGGAATCGTTTTCTCGGCTGATGATAAAATCACCGATGCACCCCCGAAGTCATTCCCTGCTAAAGTAACACTTCTTTTGAAAAAGCGTTTCGAGGCAAAGCTTCCCGGATTTATTTTCATTCCTTGCGAGCTAATCGACAGAAACGGCGACAATCTCAAAAAGTGCGTTTTACAGTATGCTGACCTTTGGAATCTCGGCGACGATTTCAAGGCTTTCGTTGAAAAGGAAAATATTTTCACAAATATCCTCGTTGACCGTATCAACACAGGTTTCCCGAGAGGAGAGAACCTCGACCTCGGTTATGAGGACAATATGCTCAACACCTCTGAGTATTTCCACCTTTGGGTAATCGAGACCGAATATGACCTCGAGAGCGAGCTTCCTTTCTCTAAGGCAGGACTTAATGTAATCGTTACTCCCGACCAGCTCGAAAGATACAGAACCAGAAAGGTAAGAATACTCAACGGCGCTCATACCTCTATGGTGCCTTATGCTCTTCTTTCAGGTCTTGAGACTGTTAAGGATGCAACCGAGGATAAGGTTATGTCGGAGCATCTCCGTAAGTGCGTATTTGACGAAATCATCCCCACTCTTGATTTGGATAAAGATGAGCTTATTGATTACGCTGAAAACGTAATGATTCGTTTCTCGAATCCTTATATCAAGCATTTCCTTTCTTCTATCGCGCTCAATAGCGTTTCCAAGTTCAAGGTTCGCGTTCTTCCTTCTATTCTTGAATATAACAAGCGTTTCGGAAAGCTTCCTGAGACCCTGACCTTCTCACTTGCAAAGCTTATTGAGTTCTATCGTACCGATATGACCAACGACGACCCGGATGTTGTAGCATTTATGAAGACAGCATCGGTTGACGATATCCTTAAGAATACTGAGCTTTGGGGAGAAGACATCTCCTTTATGGCTGAAGAGGTAAAGAAGAATGTTAATTAATAAGTTAGATAACGTAGAGGTTGACCTTTCCACAGGTCATAAGTTTGCTCGCGAAGATATCAAGTCGGGTGAAAATATCATAAAGTACGGCAACCCTATCGGTCACGCTATAGCTGACATCAAAAAGGGAGAGCAGGTACATACCCATAATATGAAGACCAATCTTTCGGGTAAAATCGAGTATAAATACACTCCCTTTGAGGATGGCGAGCACGATTCTCCTTATAAGGACAGAACCTTTATGGGTTATGTCAGAAAGGACGGCTCGGTTGCTATCCGTAACGAAATCTGGATTGTAAATACCGTTGGTTGCGTAAACAAGGTTTCGGAAGAGCTTTCCCGTCTTACAGGCGCAATGCACTTTCCGCATCCTTTTGGTTGCTCACAGCTTGGTGACGACCAGTCTACTACTCAAAAGATTCTCAAAGGCATGGTAAATCATCCCAATGCTGCGGGTGTTCTCGTTCTTGGACTCGGATGCGAAAACAATAACATCGAGGTTTTCAAGGGTGTGCTCGGAGAATATGACGAGGAGAGGGTTAAGTTCCTCAACTGTCAGGATTTTGAGGACGATATTGCTGAGGGTGTAAAGCTTATTAACGAGTTGAAAGAATATGCTGCACAGTTTAAGCGTCAGCCTGTTCCCGTATCTGCTCTTAAAGTCGGACTTAAATGCGGCGGTTCGGACGGATTCTCGGGAATTACCGGAAATCCGCTTGTTGGTCGTTTCTCGGATATGCTGATTGATGCAGGCGGAACAAGTGTCCTCACAGAGGTTCCCGAAATGTTCGGTGCAGAGCATCTTTTGATGGCGCGTGCTGAAAGCCGTGAAATATTCGATAAGACAGTTGACCTTATCAACAACTTCAAGGAATATTACGAGCGTCACAATCAGGTTATTTACGAAAACCCCTCACCCGGAAACAAAAAGGGCGGAATTACCACTCTTGAGGAGAAGTCGCTCGGCTGTGTTCAGAAGGCAGGCGCAAGAAAGGTCGTTGACGTTCTTGATTACGGCGACACTCTTTCAAAGAACGGTCTTAACCTCTTAAACGGTCCCGGAAACGATATCGTTGCAATCACCAATCTTATGGCAGCGGGAGCTCACATCATTCTCTTCACAACAGGAAGAGGAACACCTGTCGGCGCACCCGTTCCGACTGTTAAGGTTTCGACCAACACACCTCTTGCAGAGAAGAAGACTCGTTGGATAGACTATAACGCAGGACAGATTCTTGACGGAGTTGACTGCGATGAAGATTTCTTCGAGTATGTAATCTCGGTTGCAGAAGGCAAACAAACCGTGAACGAAAAGTACGGTTATCGCGAGATTTCAATCTTCAAGGACGGAGTAGTTCTTTAAATTAAAAAGATGTATGGAATTTTTCCATACATCTTTTTTTACTTTCGCTTATTAATTTTTTTCAAAGCCTATAAGCAGGCCGCCTTTTTCGGCATAAAAGCTACAAAGAGCGCCCAAGGGGTGAATTTCAATGTTAGCGTCCTTGAAATCTCTGAGTATGAGTTGATTCAGCTCTTCGGCCGCACTCTCATTAAAACAATGGGCAATGCTTATTCTACCGCCTTTGAAGCCCTCGGCTTTAAGATAAAAAATAATTTTTTCAAGAGCGTTTTTCTGTCCGCGGCATTTACTTAGCGGTTCGAGGTCGCCCTTGGTGCTTGCCTTTCCGACAAGTCTTACGCCGAGAAGCCCCGCCGCCTTTGCCACGATAGGACTGACTCTGCCGTTATTGGCAAGGTTTATTAATGATTCGAGCATAAAGAGGAGACCTGTTTTTTGGCTGTATTCGGTAACCGATTTGCAAATATCCTCAAAACTAAGCCCCGATAGTATGAGTTCTCTTGTTTTTTCAATAAGCAGAGTCATTTCGGGACCGGTTGAAAGCGTGTTTAAAACGAAAACTTTACGGTCGGGGAAAGTCTCTTCATACTCCTGTTTCGCAAGACAAGCCGCGTTGTAACTGCCCGAAAGGGTTGCGGTAATTGTGAAACAATATATTTCCTCAGCATCGCCGAAAACCTTTAGCCAATCACTAATATTCGGACAAGAGGTAGAAGATTTTCCCTTATATCGGCTAAGGTCATTAACCATACCTTCGAGGTTGAGCGCTTGGTTATCGACATATTCTTTTTCGTCGGTCAATATTTTAAGAGGTGCCGATTCGAAATCAACATAGTCAAGCGCAAAAAGATCTGCAGAAGAGTCTGCTACAATTTTGATTTTTTTCTCCATAAAAAACCTTTCTAAATTACATAAAAGAAGATACAAAGAAACTGCAAAATACTGCCTAGTACAACAAACAAATGGAAAACCGAGTGAATGTAACGATGCTTTTTGCCGAAGCCGTAAAATATTGCTCCTACTGTGTAGGCAATTCCGCCTGCCAGAAGCAACATAAGACCTGTAAAGTCAATGGCTTTGATAGCGGTGGGAGCCGCAATAATTATGCACCAACCCATACCGATATAGCATATCATAGAGAGTACGGCATATTTTTTGAGGTCAATAGCCGTAAAGGTTGCCGCCATTGCCGCAAGTCCCCAGACAATACCGAAAAGAACCCATGCCCATACAGGGGAAACCGGACGGATAGCGCTGAAAAGTATAGGCGTATACGTTCCGCCGATAAGAAAATATATCGTGCAGTGGTCAAGAACCTGCAAAACCTTTTTTGCAGTGGGGTGCCTTAGAGCATGGTAAACGCTTGACATAGTGTAAAGCGAAATAAGAGATGCGCCATAAATAGCACTTCCGACAACGGCCCAGGCATCATAGTGAAGAGCTGAGCGGATAACGCAGAGAACAAGCGCTATAATACCGAAACCGCCACCGACAATGTGGGATACAAAGTTGAAAATCTCTTCTCCACGGGTATAGTCGGGAAGCAGTCTGTCGCGAATTGGAGTTCTAGTCATTATCTTTTGGATCCCAGGAAGAAGAGTGCCATTGTTCCGGGACCGGAATGCGCACCGATTACAGGTCCGACATCGGTAATGAGGCTAACCTCTGCTCCGCATTTTTCTTTTATTATATCAGCAAGGAATCGAGCGTCATCTTCGCAGTCACCGTGAGAAATCCAAACAGGCGAATCGGGGAGTATGGTGCTGACAAGCTCGTCGGCAAGAGCGTTAAGCGAAGCCTTTCTGCCTCTGGCTGTGTTAACCTTTATAAGATGTCCTTCGTCATCGACATGAAGTACGGGTTTTATTCCGAGGAGACCTCCGACAAAAGCAACTGTGGGAGAAACTCTGCCACCACGCTTCAGATATTCGAGGTCGTCAACCGTAAACCAATGGGCAAGAGAGGGAACAAGATTTTTTGCAAATTCTGCAGTCTCTTCAAGAGTTTTGCCCTGTTCTTTTTCTTTTACGGTAAGATAGACATACATTCCGAAACCTGCAGATGCGGCAAGAGAATCAATGCATATAATTTTTCTGTCAGCATACTCTTCCATAAGCTCATCGGCTGCAATAGTCGCTGAATTATATGTAGTGCTGAGTCCCGAAGAAAATCCGAGATAAAGAATGTCATTACCGTTTTTAAGTTCATTTTCGAAAAAGTCTCTGAATTCGGCTACATTAGCAGCAGAAGTCTTTGCGCTTTTTCCGTTTCTCATTTCATTATAAAATTCGGTCGGTGCGAGATCAAAGTTTTTGTAAATTTTATCTTCGCCGTCAAAAACGAAGGAAAGGCTTATGAATTTTACTCCTATCTTTTCCAAAAACTCCGGTTTCAGGTCACAGGCCGAATCGGTAAGAATAATAAAGTTGCTCATATGTTCATCTCCAAAATAATATTCAAAACAAAACGGCTAAGGTGCCCCCTAGCCTCAACAACATTATAGACCAAAATGCAGCAGTTTTAAACCTACTCTGCAAATTTCGGACTATACCGTTCAAAAACCGACAGTAGAGTCAAAAAAATCTTCTCTACTCACAGTAGAAAAGCCGTTTTTTAAGGCTCTTGATTTATAATATATAATATGTTATACTATCCTATATAAAATATATGGAGTATATAATGAACGACCTTAAACCTATTATTGCTAAGAATATTATCGAGCTCAGAACTGCGGCAGGAATGACCCAGATTGAGCTTGCAGAAAAACTTAATTATACCGACAAAGCTGTTTCGAAATGGGAGAGAGGGGAATCAGTTCCCGATGTTTCGGTTCTTCTGAGAATTGCAGAGCTTTTTGATGTAACCCTTGATTATCTTGTCCATCACCACGAAAGAAAAAGGACAGTCAGCGAGCTTGCTTCCGAGAAGATCAGAAACAGAGCTCTCATCACAGGCATCAGCATAGTACTTGTTTGGCTTGTGGCGACTGCGCTTTATGTTTCAACCGATATCGCGTCTGTACCTTATATATACAGATGGCTTGTTTTCGTTTGGGCGGTGCCTGCCTCTGCGATAGTATGGTTGATTTTCAATTCAATATGGTTCAACAAAAAAATCAACTACATTATTATATCCCTGCTTGTCTGGTCGGCGCTTGCAAGCGTTTATCTGACCCTTTTGGTTTACGGCATCGATGTATTTAATATATGGATATTGTTTATACTCGGAATTCCGTCACAGATAATAATTCTTCTCTGGTCGGGAATTAAAAGAAGAAAGGCAGAAAAACAAAATGAAGAAGTTGTTTAAATGTTTGCTTGCAGGGGCATTGGTTGTAGCGTTGGTCGGCTCTTTAGCAGCTTGTGTCAGCTCTTCGGCTGAAAACGGTTCCTCTCAAGAGGCTACTGCAAATGTTTCGTCCGAGCCCGATAGTGATAAGATGTTTTACGCTACCGTTACGGCTCTTACGACCGATTTTGGCGGAATACTCGTAAGACCTGAAAGCACAGTGCTCCCGAATGAGCTTGTAGTACACGCAGCAGAACTTCCGAAACTGTCGGTTGGCGACAGAATCAAAGTTGTCCACGACGGACAGATAGCTCTTTCTTACCCCGGTCAGGTTTTTGGGGCCGTTGTTACTCTCGCTGAATAACAAATTATGGAAACTGTCCGCAACTCGCGGACAGTTTTTTAGTTTAAATATAGAATTAGCGATGTTTTTGGATAAATTGCACTATCCGAGCATATATTTTTGTAGGAATTGACACTTTACAATAGCGCTTTAATACGCTAAAATAATGTAAATGTAATTTCTGTTACATAGAATTTAAAAAAGAGGAGACTTTTTTATGAAAATGTCAAAGATTTTAGCTGTTGTAATGGCTCTTGTTCTTTGCCTCGGTTGCCTTGCAGGCTGCGGCGCTAAGAACTCCTACACAGCAAACAACACAGAGTTTGTTATCGGTGTATCCGGACCTCTCACAGGCCCTGCTGCAGTTTACGGCGTAGCTGTAAAGAATTCTGCACAGATGGCAGTTGATGAGATCAACGCTGCAGGCGGTTTTGATGGTGTAAACTTCAAGTTCGTTGCTACCGACGACGTACACGATGCTACTAAGGTTGCTGCTAACTATGCTTCTATGCTTGAAGGCGGTATGCAGGTTTCTCTCGGAACCGTTACCACCGGCCCCGGCCTTGAGTACACAAAGCTTTCTAAGGAAGACAACGTATTCTTCCTTACTCCTTCTGCTTCCGGCGACAAGATTCCTGAGTTCGAAAACGGATATCAGATGTGCTTTGCAGACGGAAACCAGGGTACTGTAGCTGCTGAATATGTTAACAGCCTCGGTCTTACCGAAATCGGCGTATTCTACAAGTCTGACGACCCGTATTCTGATGGTATCTACAAGCAGTTCAAGGAGAAGCTCAATTCTTCTATCAAGGTTACTGAGACTGTATTTACCGGCGATGCTGCTGACTTCTCTACTCAGATTACTCAGCTTAAGGATTGCAAGTTCATCTTCATGCCCATCTACTATCAGCCCGCTTCTGTATTCATGAATCAGGCTAAGGACACCATCGCTAAGGATGCTGTTTATTACGGCTGCGACGGTTTCGATGGTCTTGCAGGTCAGTTTGAAGATTTCTCTGTAATTCCTCAGGAAGTTTCTATGCTTTCTCACTTCGACTCCAGCGCTACCGAAGGTAAGGCTGGCGAGTTCATCAGCAAGTACACCGCAAAGTTCGGCGCAGACACTCTTAACCAGTTCGGCGCTTCTGCATACGACTGCGTATACGCTATTTACGGCGCTATGAAGGCAGCTAAGGAAGCTGGCAAGGAAATTGATGTTACAATTTCTGCTTCTGACCTTTGCGAAATCCTCAAAGAGCAGTTCAACGGCGGTTACAAGTTCCAGGGTGTTACCGGTAAGGCTGGTTCTGACATCACATGGCAGTCTAACGGCTATGTAACTAAGGACGCTGTTAAGTATGTTCTTAAGGAAGCTAACAAATAAGCCGACTTTTTCAAAAAAGTATTAAATTAATCGATTTGCCGGTGTGGATTTTCTGCTCCGGCAAATTGTCGTAATTAGAATGTAGGATTTTTATGGGATTTATTGAAACTTTAATCAACGGTTTAAGCATCGGTAGTACCTATGCCGTTATAGCTCTTGGTTATACGATGGTATACGGTATTGCTAAAATGCTAAACTTCGCTCACGGTGATGTAATCATGGTGGGTGGCTATATGATATATCTGACTATGGCGTCGATAGGAAATCCGATTTTGGGTCTTCTTGTCGCTGTAGTTTTCTGCGTGCTGCTCGGAATTACTGTTGAAAAGGTTGCTTACAGGCCTCTTCGCGGTGCTTCACCTCTTGCTGTACTTATTACGGCTATCGGTGTAAGCTATCTTCTCCAGTCGACAGCACAGATTATCTTCGGTTCAGCTCCGAAAATGGTTATTCTTGCAAATCTCGGAAATATTGAGTTCGCAGGACTAAAGATTCCTTTCTATGTGCTTATAACCCTCGCTTGCTCGGTTGTAATCATGGTAGCCCTTTCTCTTTTTGTTAAATACACAAAGACAGGCCGCGCTATGATTGCTGTGTCGGAAGACAGAGGAGCGGCTCAGCTTATGGGTATCAACGTTAACGGAATTATTACAATAACCTTTGCTATCGGTTCGGGACTTGCTGCATTTGCCGGATTCTTTATGTTAATGAAGTCTCCCTCTCTTTCAAATACACTGGGTGCAATGCCCGGAATCAAGGCGTTTACTGCAGCAGTTATCGGCGGTATCGGTTCTATCCCCGGCGCAATGGTCGGCGGTATACTTATGGGTGTTGTAGAGGCTATTTCCTTTACAATTCCTCCCATCGCTCCTTATACAGACGCAATCGAGTTTATGGTTCTCATAATCATTCTGCTTGTTCGTCCGAGCGGTATTTTAGGTAAGGTAAGGAGGGAGAAGGTATAATGGCAAAGCTTAATAATTTCAAATGGAAGTATTATGTGAATTATATCGCAGTAGCGATTGTCGCAATAGTTTTCGGCGCAATGTCATTTGGCGGAATGCTTCCTTCTTCAACTCTCTATCTCCTTGAAAAAATCGCAATTTCGATAATACTTGCCGTATCTCTTTCGATGGTTGTCGGCTTCCTTGGCGAGCTTTCTCTCGGTCACGCAGGCTTTATGTGTGTCGGTGCCTACATCGGCGGTAAGGCTTCGGTTATTCTTGAGCCTATGCTCAAAAACGTACCCGCAGGAAAAGAGATTGCTCTTGTAATTGCGCTTATCGTTGGCGGTATCGTTGCTGCCGTTTTCGGTATTATAATCGGACTTCCCGCACTTCGACTCAAGGGCGACTACCTTGCTATAGTAACCCTTGCATTCGGAGAGATTGTTCGTTCGGTATTTATGAATTCAAGCAGCGAATCTTTCGGTGGTGCGCTTGGTCTTTCTACCCCGCGCTACGATAAAAACACCCTCTTCATAATCGCGTTTGTGCTTGTTCTTGTATGTCTCGCCGTAACCCAGAACCTAATCCGTTCAAAGCACGGCAGAGCGATAACAGCAATTCGCGACAATGAGATTGCGGCTCGTGCTACAGGTATCAACGTAACAAAGTACAAGCTTGCAGTATTTACAATTTCCTCTCTCTTTGCAGGAATCGCAGGTGTTCTTTACAGCTATTCAAACTATAATGTTCAGTCGGCAAAGTTCAGCTATAACTACTCTATCGAGATTCTTGTTATGGTCGTTCTCGGCGGAATGGGCAATATTAACGGTTCAATCATTGCTGCAACCCTTATCACATATCTTGATACCACTCTTCAGACTGTTCTGACGGGTGACCTTGCAGTGCTTCAGGACCTTCTCTATGCGCTCATTCTTATCGTTATCGTTATCTACAACCACGCTCCTGCTCTCAAGGGCTTCAGAGAGCGCTTCAATCTCGCAAATCTTTTAAAGAAAAAGATCGATCCTGCGCATCAGCATGACGATGAGCATAAAGTGGATCGCGTTCCTACAAAGATTGAAATGAATGAGGTTCTTTCTGTTGATCTTCAACCCCAGATGTCAACTGTTGACCCCGATAAAAAGGAGGGTAAATAATGTCTGATATTATC
>JAZONJ010000010.1:0-4012 GCA_045654425.1 Acutalibacteraceae bacterium | reverse complement strand
TAATCAACATCAACAATAAAAAATACGATCGCGATATGACGCCTCTCGACCCGAACTGCAAGTGCCCCGTATGTCAGCGTTATTACAAGGCGTATATAAGACATCTTTTAAAGGCTGAAGAGATGCTGTCACAAAGGCTTCTTGTTATGCACAACCTTTGGTTCTATAATACTCTTATGGAAGATATCAGAAAAGCACTCGATGAAGGCAGTTTTGCCGAATTTAAGCGTGAAAAAGAAGAAATTTACGCAACAAGAATTTAAACAAAGTATAAACAGTTTAAATTTTCCTTGAAAAATAGAAGAATACAATATATAATTGGTTTATTATCAATCGGAGGTTAAAATCTATGAATCTTTATTTATTAGACGCCGCTCAGGGCGCAGGTGATCAGGTACAGGGTGGCGGACTTGCTTCTTTCTTCCCCCTCATTATGCTTGTTATAATGTTCGTTGTTATGTACTTCGTAATGATCCGTCCTCAGAAGAAAAAGCAAAAAGAAGAAGAGAAAATGAGAAACAACATCCAGATAGGTGATGAAATTCTCACTATCGGCGGATTCCATTTCAGAGTCATTTCTCTTAAAGAGGATTCTCTTATCGTTGAATCTCTCGGCGACCATTCTAAACAGAAGATTGCTCGTTGGGCTATTCAGCAGAACCTTACCATCCACGACGACCAGTAACGGATAAAATTAACTTAGAACAAACAACGGACTTGCTTTTGCAAGTCCGTTTTGTTTTAGCGTGTTTTCTCGGCTCGGAGTATCATACATACGCCTACCGCCGAGAGAAACACGCTTCTAAGCTAATTTTACCTCGTTACTGAATCTTGAACATCTTCGCTCATATAAAAGTTTCTGTATCTTGTTACTTATTTTATTATGATTTATAGGCATATGCTCATACCGTTTGAACCGCTCTCTAAAAGGTGCGGTTGTTTTTGTTTTTTTTATTGTGGCGAAGCCACGCCATAATTTTGCGCTGTGCACTTTGCGTTTTGCATTGAAAAAAATTTTGAAAAAAATTCCAAAAGGGTATTGACATCTTGACAAATTAGTTTTATAATGTATATTCACTGATAATGGGTCAATATGGCTAACTATGTCTTTTTGAGACAACTATAATAGTGAAAAACCGTAAAAATCCACAGTCGTTCAGCGTGCATATTTACACGCATAATAAATAAGGAGTGATTAAAGCTTATGGCGTCTGAAACAATGGTAAGACCGGTCAAATACGGAAACACCGAGCGAATGAGCTTTTCGAAGATCAATGAAGTTATTGATATGCCTAACCTCATTGAAATTCAGAAGGATTCGTACAAGTGGTTTGTAGAGGAAGGACTTAAAGAAGTCTTTGAGGATATGTCCTCTATCACCGATTACACCGGTAATCTTGTTCTTGATTTCATTGATTACAGACTTGATGAAAAGCCGAAGTATGATGTAACGGAGTGTAAGGCAAGGGATACGACCTATGCTGCACCGCTTCGTGTCAGGGCTCGTCTTTTAAACAACGAGACCGGAGAAATCAAAGAAAGCGAAGTCTTCCTTGGGGATTTCCCGATAATGACAAAATCGGGCACCTTTGTTATCAATGGTGCTGAGCGTGCTATCGTTTCACAGCTCGTTCGTTCTCCCGGTGCTTACTATGATTATAAGATAGAGGAGAAGACCGGTAAGAAGCTTTTTGCATCAACAGTTATTCCTAACCGCGGTGCTTGGCTCGAATATGAAACCGATCTTAACGATGTCCTCTATGTAAGAATCGATAAAAACAGAAAGCTACCCCTTACCACCTTTGTAAGAGCTCTTGGTCTTGCTTCTAACGAGCAGATCAGACAGTGCGTAGGTGATGAGGAGCGTCTTGCTGCAACCTTTGACAAGGATACAACAACAAATGTTGAGGATGCGCTCATCGAGGTTTATAAGAAGCTTCGTCCGGGCGAGCCTGCAACTGTTGACGGTGCTCAGAACTATTTGTATCAGCTTTTCTATGACGACCACAGATATGACCTATCCCGTGTAGGACGTTATAAGTATAATAAGAAGCTCAACCTTTCGGGAAGACTTATCGGAAAGGTTCTTTCCCGTCCGATAGTTGATCCTATGACAGGCGAGATCATTGCAGAGCCCGGTAATGTTATTGATAAGGCTACTGCTCTTATGCTTCAGAATAAGGGTGTAAGCGAGGCTTATGTTACCGTTGTCGATGCAGAGGGCACTACAAGAGAACTTAAGATTCTTTCTAACGGAATGGTTGACATTAGCAACTTTGTTTCTTTCGATATAAAGGCTCTTGGCGTAAACGAAGATGTTTCTTTCGCCGTTTTAAAGGAAATCCTTGAAAATAACGAGACCGAAGAGGATATTGCAGAGGCTATCAAGGCAAACATCACTGCTCTTATCCCGAGACATATTACTTTTGATGATATTCTTGCAACCGTTAACTACTTTATCGGTCTTCCTTATGATATAGGAACCACTGATGATATTGACCACCTCGGAAACCGTCGTATACGTTCTGTCGGCGAGCTTTTACAGAACCAGTTCAGAATCGGTTTCTCAAGAATGGAGAGAGTTGTCCGCGAGAAGATGGCTATTCAGTCTTCTGACGCAGAGACTATCACTCCTCAATCTCTTATCAATATCCGTCCTGTTGTTGCCGCAATTAAGGAATTCTTCGGTTCATCACCCCTTTCACAGTTTATGGATCAGACCAACCCGCTGTCAGAGCTTACTCACAAGCGTCGTCTGTCTGCTCTTGGTCCCGGAGGACTTTCCCGTGACCGTGCATCCTTCGAAGTTCGAGACGTTCACTATACCCACTACGGTAGAATGTGTCCTATCGAGACTCCTGAAGGACCGAACATCGGACTTATTTCTTATCTTGCAACCTTTGCTAAGATAAATGAATATGGCTTTATCGAGGTTCCTCTCCGTAAGGTTGACAAGGCAGAGGGAAGTGTTCTCGATGAGGTTGTTTATATGACAGCTGACGAAGAGGACGAATTTATCATTGCTCAGGCTAATGAGCCTCTCGGCCCCGACGGAAAATTCCTTCGTGCTAAGGTTAATGCTCGTGATAAGGAAGACTTTGTTGAAATCGAGCCCACAAAGGTAGACTTTATGGACGTTTCACCGAAGATGGTAGTATCTGTAGCAACCGCTATGATCCCCTTCCTTGAGAACGACGATACCAACCGTGCGCTCATGGGCTCTAACATGCAGAAGCAGGCTGTTCCGCTTCTTGTTACCGAGAGACCTTTTGTCGGTACCGGTATGGAGTACAAGGCTGCCGTTGACTCGGGAGTTGTTGTTCTTGCAAAACGCGCAGGTACTGTTGTATCTGCTGATGCTAATAAAATTGTTATCCGTGCAAAGAACGGAGAGGTAGATGAGTATGAGCTCATTAAGTTCCTCCGCTCCAACCACGGTACCTGCATCAACCAGAGACCTATTGTTGAGGTTGGTCAGGAGGTAGCAGACCGCGAGGTTATCGCTGACGGTCCTGCAACGGCTAACGGTGAGGTTGCTCTCGGTAAGAACGCTCTTATCGGATTTATGACTTGGGAAGGTTATAACTACGAGGACGCAGTTCTTCTTAATGAAAGACTTGTAAGAGACGACGTTTATACCTCTCTCCATATTGAAGAATATACACACGAAGCAAGAGATACAAAGCTCGGACCGGAAGAGATAACCCGCGAGATACCCAACGTTGGTGAGGACGCACTCAAGGACCTCAACACAGAGGGTATCGTAAAGAAGGGTACTGAAGTTCGTGCAGGTGATATCCTTGTTGGTAAGATCACTCCTAAGGGAGAAACAGAGCTTACCGCTGAAGAGAGACTTCTCCGCGCAATATTCGGTGAGAAGGCAAGAGAAGTAAGAGATACATCTTTGAGAGTTCCCCACGGAGAAGCAGGTATAATTGTTGAAGTTAAGAAGTTCTCAAGAGAAAACGGTGATGAAGTAGGAGCAGGTCTAAATAACGTTGTAAGATGTTAT
>JAZONJ010000009.1:0-10293 GCA_045654425.1 Acutalibacteraceae bacterium | reverse complement strand
CTCTCACCGCGCACTGTCCTAAGGGAGAAAACACATCTCCTACAGCCGAAAATATCAACGAAAAGACATATGCACTCCGTTGCAATCAGATGGGAATCAAAGATATCCGCTTTGTGTTTGAGGGCGACCGAGGTGTTCTTTACTACGACACCATCCGCGGAGCTAAAAAGCTTGACTTCGGTATAGGTCACAATATCGAAACAACCTTCCCCGAAACTCATTATCAGGACAGACAGATCGGCGTACCGG
The DNA here is from genome assembly GCA_045654425.1 of Acutalibacteraceae bacterium. Taxonomy (GTDB): domain Bacteria; phylum Bacillota; class Clostridia; order Oscillospirales; family Acutalibacteraceae; genus SFWF01. The sequence continues at coordinate 10,044 of JAZONJ010000009.1, read as the reverse complement.
CAAACCGTGAGTTCAAGGCAATCTGCTCGGCAGTCTGGACAGAGAAAAACACCCTTCTTGTTCGTCCATATGTTATCGACAACTGCTTCGGTAACGCTTGGATGTATTTTACCTTTGAGGGCGATTCGGTTTCGATAGAAATGAGGAAAACTGCCGAATGGTTTATGGATGAATACGAAGGCAAAGCCTTTGGAAAACAGATATAGTAAAAATAATTTAAATGCAAGCTATCAATTAATAAAGACGGAGTAGAATCTACTCCGTCTTTATTTTGCTTTATATACCATACATTGCGCTACAAATCTTAATTCATTCAAAAAACCTTGTGCAAGCAAAAAAGAGCCCGAAGGCTCTTTTTTTATTCTACTACAACAGTTCCGTCCGCCAAAACGGTTACGGTCATATCGTCTTTGACATAATCTAGGAATTCATCGCCGAGTGAATCTATAACAGGCATCGAAACATCGTCGAGCCAAACGTCAGCAAGCACGCTTCCTGCCGCAGCAAGTGAGTCTATCGGTTTTGAGAAGAGCATACAAGCAGGCTGACGCTGCATGGAGCAAGCGCAGTAAAGAACGAGTCCGCCCGTGGTTGAGCCGATTGTCTGAGGCAGGCAAAGAGCCTTCCCCTTCATCTGCTTTCCGTAAAGGTTGGGGTTGTTCTGGTCTCCGCAGGTTGCATTCTTATCTCCGAACTGTAAAGCCTTCTGGAAGGAGGCAAGGGTATTAAGTCCGCCATGGGAAACGAGCGCAGGAGCGGTAACGGTACCCTCGGCAATTACACGGCCTTTAAATTCTTTCATTTTTATTTACCTCCCTTTGTAATCTGCATTAAAATCTCGTCGTCTGTATAATAACGCGCCGTTGTATAGGTGCGAAGCTTATTCGACGAAGTGATTACGGGCATTTTACCCGAAAGAGGATTGTTCATATACATAAGAGGACAGATATAGGATGTGATAACACCCGTAGCTTTGAGTCTTTCGGCATATTCGGTTTTGTTAAACGCTTCGAGAACTCCGGGAGAGGCTGTAAATACTGTCGGAATTTGAACCTTTTTATTTCCTGCCTCTTTGAGCGAAGCCTCAACCTTATCGGTCCAGCTCTTCAGCTGTTCAAGACTCATATGAGGGCAACCCATAAAGCAAAGCTTCGGCTTTGCATCGGGGTTCTTCCAGATTACAGGGTAATTCTTATAAACTCTTTCAAGTTCTGCATCATCAATAACATAAACCTCAGCGCCATCTGCGATAAGGCTTTCGCCCATCTCCTTAGCTTCGGGGGTAAGACCGTCTATATGATAAAGTCCGACAGCACCGTTTGATGCGGTAGCCGCACCGAAATCCTTAAGATATGTGCAGGCGGCATCGTCAAGCTCATTACCTAACCACTTATCAAGTCCCTTAACAAAGGGAACGGCTTCCATAACCTTCATACCGATTGCCGAACCGAGCAGCTGAGCCTCGGGCTTTTTGGTAGTCTTAATCTCTACAACCCAAGTAGCGCGTCTTCCCTCATCGGTAAGAAGTCCGAAATAAGGCACATAACCGACAACAGAGCCCATAATATCAATGATACCTGAATTTCTGTTACAACGAGCGCCGAGAACCGAGTTCGCATAAACTACCGCAGAGGACTCAGCCCAGGAAAGCACCTCGCCCTTTTTAGGCTTATTGCCTACCTCATCCATATAACAGGTGCAGGTGAAAGCATCCTTGTCTTTGAGTCCGAGCTTTTCGAGCTGCTTTTCATAGGACTCCTGAGTAGCGTACATAAAGTTATTAAAAATAAAGTTCTGAAGGAAATTTGCAGGAACGTTTTTGTCAAGCGGACGGGGATCTACCGAGAACTTCTGGGTAGATACGGCGTCAGCATCAATAAGCTGCTGCATAAGGTCAAAAACGGGTGTCATCATCTTGAGACCGAAAGATGTTACAAGATGGTTATATTCGCTTGTTACAGGCACTAACTTTTCTGCACCGAAGGCTTCGCCGTACTTTACCATAGTTTTCATTACCTTGGCTAGTACTTCGCCTTTCTCGCCATTTAAAATCGCCTGCTGTTCAGGTGTTAAAAACATAGGGTTTTCTCCTTTCAAACGGGACGATGTGAACATCATCCCATACAATATATAATTACAGTTTCATTGCAACGTCCCAAGCCTGCCAGATAACGGTTCTGAGATTGCCAACCTTATCGGCGTCGCCGATTATATGAATGTGTTTACCCTTGGAGGCAACAGGAGCAGGATTATAGCCAACCGAGAGGATAACAGAATCGGTATCAACCTTAAATGTTTTGCCTTCTTTATCCTTAAGGGTCACGCTGCCGTTGTTGATTTCGGAAAGTGAAGTTTCAAGATATACTGGAACGTTATTGGTCTTAAAGAAATCGCGGAGGTAGCTTGTGTTGGCAAGACAAACTCCCGGTGTTGTAATAAGGTCATCCTGCATTTCTACAACAACAGGCTTTTTGCCATTAAGGTAAAGATCATAAGCGATTTCACAACCGGTAAGACCGCCGCCGATAACCACGATTCTTTCTCCAACAGTTTTATTGCCGAGCAAATAATCTACAGCTTCAATAGCAGTATCTGCTCCCGTAACGGGAATTTTCTTTGCAACAGCACCGGTTGCTACGATAATCTCATCGGCATCAAGAGAATTTACATCCTTGATTTCGGAGTTCATATTAACGGTTATGGGATATTTAGCAAGTTCACGGATATACCAAGCGATTAGGGCTTTGTCTTTCTCCTTGAAGGAGGGAGCAGCAGCTGCTATAAATACACCGCCGAGTTTGTCACTCTTTTCATAAAGGGTTACGCTGTGTCCGCGTTTTGCAGCAACGATAGCCGCTTCCATACCGCCGATACCGCCGCCGATAACAGCAATCTTCTTCTGTTTCTTGGCAGGTTCAATACGGTATTTCTTCGACTGCATTGTTTCGGGATTAAGCGCACAACGGGAAAGTCCCATTGTATCCTTGAGGTCTTGAGTATTTGCGTGTCCCTTTGAGGATGAGAAATTAAAGCAACCGCTGTGACAGCAAATGCAAGGCTTGATATCCTCGAGTCTTTCTTCTATGAGTTTTGTGACCCATTCGGGATCAACAAGGAACTGACGGGCTATTCCAACACCGTCGATTCGACCCTCTTCGACTGCCTTTGCGCCGATTTCTACATCCATTCTTCCTGCACACACAACGGGGATATCAACGAACTTCTTAATGTGAGCAACATCCTCAAGGTTGCAGTTTTCCGGCATATACATCGGAGGATGAGCCCAATACCAAGAGTCATATGTACCGTTATCGGCATTGAGCATATCGTAACCCGCATCCTGCAGATACTTTGCGGCTTTTTCGGATTCTTCCATATTACGTCCGACCTCGGTATATTCTTCGCCGGGCATAGCGCCATAGCAGAAATCCTTGAGCTTGGATTCTACCGAATAAGGAAGTGATACGGGATAATCGTTTCCGCAAGTTTCTTTGATTGCTTTTACAACCTCTGCGGCAAAGCGATATCGGTTTTCAAAACTTCCGCCGTATTCATCTGTACGCTTGTTGAAATATTCAATTGCAAACTGGTCAAGAAGATATCCTTCGTGGACAGCGTGAACCTCTACACCGTCAACTCCCGCATCTTTACAGAGTTTAGCGGTCTTTGCAAAGGCTTCGATAATTTCGTGAATCTGCTCCAAAGTCATTTCGGGGCATTCAATATCGTGTGCCCAACGCGACTTCTGTGCAGAAGGGGAAGCCAATTCATGACTGGTATCAATAATCGGTTTAACTAGTGCACGGGTGAATTTGTTTTTATGTAACGGAGCAACAAGCTCGGTGATTGCCCATGAACGTCCCATACCTGCCGTAAGCTGAACAAAGAGCTTTGCGCCTGTCTTATGGATCTCATCCATATAGTCTCTCAGTTCCTCAAACATTTTCGGGTTCTGCCAAAGCCATTTGCCCCAAAAAGTATCACGCAACGGTGCAATACCGGGGATAATGAGTCCGACATTGTTCTTAGCTCTTTCGAGGAAGTGATTAGCGGCTTCCTTGTCAAAGTGACAGCCTGTGAGTTCGAACCATCCGAAGAGAGATGTTCCTCCTGTAGGACAGAGAACGATTCTGTTTTTAATCTCTACATTACCGATTTTCCAAGGGGTAAACAGAGCGTCATATTTTTTATCCATTTTATCCTCCACGCTTTCTTTTTAGATTCGGATTTCGCTAATAATATTATAAGACTGTGATAAATTATTGTCAAGGAAACAGATAGTATTTATATATAGTTAAATCTATTGACAAAATACCCTTTTTGTGTTACCATAACTAAAGAAATTAATCCTTTAGGGAGGTTATTATAATGGAAAGAATTAAGACTTTAAGCTCTAGAAACCTTGAGGCTTCGGCTAAGACCGGCGGTTGCGGCGAGTGCCAGACCTCTTGCCAGTCTGCAAGCAAGACTTCTTGCTCTGTTGCTAACCAGCAGTGCGAAAAGTGCAAGGAAAGCAAATAATTTAATTTAAAAAAGACTTAGCCGCAGGGATTCTGCGGCTATTTTTCTATGGAGTTGTAATATAGTGATTCACGCATATAAACTTAACGGATATAACATTATACTTGACGTAAACTCGGGGTGTGTTCATGTTGTCGACGAGGTTGCTTTTGACATAATAAAAGATTATGAATCAAAAGACCGCGAAACGATAACCCGCGAAACACTTGAGAAATACTCAAACCGCCCTGATGTAACACACGATGATATAAATAATGTTTTCGAGGATATTGAGGCTCTGAAAGCCGACGGCAAGCTTTTCACCGAGGACAAGTTCAGAGCATTAGCCGGACAATTCAAAAAACGTCAGTCGGTTATAAAGGCTATCTGTCTTCATGTTGCTCACGACTGTAACCTTGCTTGCAAATACTGCTTTGCAGGAGAGGGCGAATATCACGGAGCCAGAGGACTTATGTCCTTTGAGGTTGGTAAAAAAGCTCTTGATTTCTTAGTCGAAAATTCAGGCACAAGAAAGAATCTTGAGGTAGACTTTTTCGGCGGAGAGCCTTCGCTCAACTTCGAGGTTGTTAAAAAACTCGTTGAATACGGCAGAAGTATCGAAAAAGCAGCAAACAAGAATTTCCGTTTCACATATACCACCAACGGCATTATCCTTAATGATGAAATTATGGAATTTTGCAACCGCGAGATGAGCAACGTTGTATTGTCGCTCGACGGCAGACGCGAAGTCAACGACAGAATGCGCGTTTTCCGCGGTGGAAAAGGTTCATATGATAATATTGTGCCTAAATTCCAAAAGTTTGCAGAGTCGCGCGGTCAAAAGGACTATTATATCCGCGGTACTTACACCCACTATAACACCGACTTTGCGGCAGATATTCTCCATATGGCAGACCTCGGATTTAAAGAGATTTCTATCGAACCCGTTGTTGCCGACCCGAAGGAACCCTACGCATTAAAAGAAAGCGACCTTCCCATCCTTCTCGAACAGTATGAAATTCTTGCAAAAGAAATGATAAGTCGAAACAAAAAAGGCGAAGGCTTCACATTCTATCACTATATGATAGACCTTGATGGCGGACCTTGCGTTGTAAAACGTGTTTCGGGTTGCGGTGTCGGAACCGAATATATGGCTGTAACTCCGAACGGAGACCTTTACCCCTGTCATCAGTTTGCAGGAGATCCAAACTTCCTTCTCGGAAACGTTAAGACGGGAATTACCAACGAAAAGGTTACCGAACAGTTCAAGGAGTGTAATATTTATTCTCACAAAGAATGCGATGACTGTTTTGCGAGAATGTATTGTTCGGGCGGTTGCGCCGCTAACGCTTATCATTCGACAGGAAGTGTAAACGGTGTTTATGCTCTCGGCTGTGAGCTTCATAGAAAGCGTATCGAATGCGCGATTATGATAAAAGCCGCGGAGGCTTTCCCTAATGAATAAACTAAAATTTATTTTTCCGCTTTCTTTTCTCTTTAAAACTCAGAAAAAGTTTTTTATCGCCATTATCAGTTATCTTGTGATATACCTTGCAGGCGGATTTATAAACACAGGATATATCGGAAACGTTATTTCGGTTTACGTTTATATCGGTGCCGCTATTTTGATGATAAACTATCTTACTAAAAACAAGGAAGATAAAGATGAAACACCATAACCTTTCATTTTACAACTCGGTTTTCCCGATACGGCTTTTGGTATCGGTATTACTCGGCGCTGTTATGTTCGGATTCATTCTCTTAAAAGCGCCTTACGGCATAGAGCTTCAGTCCGACATTACCGCTACAGCCGCCCTTTTCTCTATTCTTTATTTCGCCATTCTCACAGTCTTTTCTATAGATGAAAAGGCTGATAATATCTTTTTGCTTTTTGTTGCGGCTATTCTTGCAGCTCTTGTTTATCTGAGAGTTTCAATGCTCGGAAACTCTTCTTCCGATTATAGAAACTTTTTAAGCGTCTGGATAGAGCAGATGCAAGGGTTATCGGTCAAAGAAGCCCTCGTCGAAAAAATCGGCGACTACAATATGCCCTATCTGTATTTTCTTCTTTGGGTTTCCCGTTCTAAGATTTCCTCGCTTATTCTTATAAAGTGGCTTTCCTGCGTTTTCGATTTTCTCCTCGCTTACTTCGTTATGAAATGCGTCGAACTTAAAACCGATAATAAACTTGTTTGCTATCTTTCTTTCATTTTGACCGCGTCTCTTCCGACCGTCTTTATAAACAGCGCTTATTGGGCTCAGTGCGACTCGATTTTAGCGGCATTATGCATTATGTCGGTCTATTTTGCTATCCGCGAAAACGGAATCGGCTCTACCGTCTGTTTTGCTCTCGCTTTCTCGGTAAAGCTTCAGGCAATTTTCATTTTGCCCGTAATCATAATTTGTTTTATAGTAAAGAAAATAAAACTATGGCACGCAGTTCTTCTTCCTACCACATTTTTCGCGACCCTGCTACCCGCTATGTTTGCAGGAAGAAGCTTTATAGACTGCGTAAAGATATACTTTGACCAGGCAGACCAGTATCCGAAACTGACACTCAACGCTCCGTCAATATGGCAGATTTTCGGAAATTTCAATTTCGAATTTTTCCAGTCGGTTGGAATTATGCTCGCGGGTGTGGCAGTGCTCATTCTTATATATCTTTGTTTCAAATTCAAAGATAATATAACCTCTCCCCTACTCCTCGAAGCATTCTATATTTCGGCTCTTATGATTCCCCTGCTTCTTCCGAGAATGCACGAAAGGTATTTCTATATCGCCGACATTCTGTCTGTGCTCGTTTTCTTCTACGACCGCAAAAAGTGGTATATCCCCGTTGTTACGGTTTTCGCTTCTTTGAACGCATATTTTGCATTCCTCGGCGGTGTAACAACCTTAAGCCAATCGGTTGTCGCTTTGGCTCTCGTGGTAATACTCGTAGTATCGGTTAAAAACTTCATTGAAAGGATAAAGGACAATGAACCTTGCGGAGAAGCAATTGATGAACCTTGCGGAGAAGCAATTAAAGGCTGAATATATTTATAAAGGTAAAATAATCAACGTTCGACTTGACGATGCCGAACTTCCCGACGGAAAAACGGCTCTTCGTGAAATAGTCGAACATCCCGGCGGTGTTTGCGTAGCCGCTCTTACCGACGATAATGAAATATTGATGGTCAGACAGTTTCGTTATCCTTATTCCGAAATAATTCTCGAAATACCTGCGGGAAAGCGAAACAGTCCCGATGAAGACCCGCTTCTTTGCGGAAAAAGAGAACTTAAAGAAGAGACAGGAGCTGAAGCTGAAAACTTTGTTTTCCTCGGTGAACTTTACCCGACTCCCGGATATTGCGGTGAGGTAATATATATGTATGCCGCAAAGGGACTCACCTTCGGAGAGATGAACCCGGATGAGGATGAGTTTTTAGAGGTCGAAAGAATTCCTCTCGAAAAGGCTGTCGATATGATTCTCAAAAACGAACTTAAAGACGCAAAAACTCAGGCGGCAATTTTAAAATTAAAGCTTCTGCTCGACAAGGGCGAATTATAAAAATTAAAGCTCTGTTATCCAAGTGATAACAGAGCTTTTTTTAATCTACATCTACACCTTTTTGAAGCAATCGAAGATTCAGGAAAAATGTTGCAACACACATTATAAAATAAATGGGTATTCCTAGAATCAAAAGCTGCTTTACCGCTTCTGCCGAAACGAGCGTGCTGCTCGTGAAAAGGTTCATTATCTCGGGATTACCGAGAGCAAACAAGAAAAATATTCCAAGTCCGAGAGTTTGAGTGAGCATATATACAATAAATCCAAAGAGCACAGAATAACCGATTTTACCCGAACTCATTTTGTGACCGAGTACTATTCCCGTGAATCCGCAACCGACTGCAGAAAGAATTTCAACAAAAAATACAGCAAATAAAACCGTTAAAAGTGTGGCGGTCGAACTGCCTATACCTGAAGCCAAAGTGGCAAGGAAGCTCTTGAGTATCTCCATATTATCCTTTGAATAATAGGCCATAAACAAGGTGAGGATTATTACGCCGATGCTTGTAAGCAATGTGATAAGCCCCGTAAGGCTCTTTGCGATGTAAACCGTGCTTCTCTTAGCAGGCAGAGTATGAACAAGATAAGACTCATCGCCATAGAGATTCCGTCTGAACCTTGCCCACATTCCCATAATGTTATTTATAAGAATATTGAAAATCATCGAAATTGCGGCACCGCTGCAAATTCTAGCGATTATATTCATAATGAAAGAATCGTCTATCAAAAAGAACAGCCTTGTAAGTAGTCCGAAAAAGAACGAGAGTGAGTAAAAAATCACAAGCGGTTTGTAAACGTAAAACAGATCATATTTCAAAAGCTTGCCTAACATTTAAACATCCTCCTAAATATTTCATCAATCGAGCCGTTTTCCCTCTCACGCAAAGTATCACAATCCTCAGCGAGCACGATTTTTCCGTTGTCAAGGAATATTACCTCATCAAGTATACGCTCAATATCACTTATGAGATGAGTAGAGATAATAACGCTTGCACCGTCACTGAAATTGGAAAGAATGGTATCAAGAATATAATCTCTTGTTGCAGGGTCAACACCTCCGAGAGGTTCGTCGAGAATATAAAGCTCTGCTTTTCGGCTCATAACAAGCACAAGCTGAACCTTTTCCTGCATTCCCTTGCTCATCTTTGAAAGCTTCATCGTGGGGTCGAGTCCTAAATCCGAAAGAAGACGATTTGCCTTCTCTGCATCAAAGTCCTCATAAAAATCATTATAATATTCTATAACCTTATTAACCGTCATACTCTTGTCGAGTGAAATTCTTTCGGGCAGATAGGATATAATTTTCTTGCTGGCAACACCGATTTTCTCTCCGTTGACAAGAATGGTGCCTGAAGTTGGTGTTAAAAGGTCGTTAATAAGTTTTATAAGGGTGGATTTTCCCATTCCGTTCTTACCAAGCAGACCGATTATCCTTCCACGCGGTATCGTCAGGTCCACATCTTTAAGAATCTGTTTATTTCCAAAGTTTTTACAAAGCTTTTCTATTTTTAAAAGTTCCACTGAATTTCCTCCTTATAATTTAAAATATTCTTCCGCCGTTTTACGGTCAATGCCGATATCAGCCATGCTTTTAATATATTTTTCGGTTATGCTTTTTGCATACTCCTGTTTTATCCGTTCTATAAGAGCCTTATCTTCAGTAACAAATTTTCCGTTTGTACGCTCGGTGTAGATAAGTCCTGTTTCCTCAAGCTCTGAAAGAGCCTTTTGCATCGTATTGGGGTTAACCTTGGTCATCATCGCAAGCTCGCGAACCGAAGGCAACCTCTCTCCGCTTTGCAGTTTTCCTGAAATTATCTTTATTCTCAGTTGTTCAACCAACTGAATATATATAGGTTGCTCGTTATTGAATTCAAAAACCAAAGTCTCACCGCCTTCGACTGTATTACTAGACTAGTACAATAATACATTACTTTTTAGATTTTGTCAAGCGTTTTTAAAAATAAAAAAACAGACAACACACCTAAAGGCGT
>JAZONJ010000008.1:0-4386 GCA_045654425.1 Acutalibacteraceae bacterium | reverse complement strand
GACAGTCCACCGGACTGTCATTCACTACCGCTCGGCCGTTCGCTTCGCTCTCTACCTTCGAGTTATACGCCCTTCGGGCTCATAACCCGAAGGGCGTGACTTATAAAAAAAGAAAAGACTCTGCTTTTCAGCAAAGTCTTTTTGGTTGCGGGAGGCGGATTTGAACCACCGACCTTCGGGTTATGAGCCCGACGAGCTACCGGACTGCTCTATCCCGCGATATAAGTGTCCGTTTTTTGCGGTGCCATATTATTATACACAAAACATATAGAAAATGCAACCCCTTTTTTCAAAATATTTTATAATTTACAAAACTTTCTTTTTAAGCTGTTTTTTCGACATTTATTGACATAAATATTTTATGTATGATATAATATGTTTAGACATAAAATTATTATGTCGGAATATTTTGTAAAGGATGGTTGATTATGCCCTTTGTTATCGCTATCGTTGTTATTGTTCTTATAATTCTCTGCCTTCGAATTGTACCTCAGGCAAGCGAACACGTTATTGAACGTCTCGGTAAATATAATAAGACTTGGGAAGCAGGTCTTCATTTTCTTGTACCTGTTATCGACCGTGTTGCTAAAAAAGTTACCCTGAAAGAACAGGTTCTCGACTCTCCTCCGCAGCCCGTTATCACAAAGGATAATGTTACAATGCAGATCGATACCGTGGTTTATTTCAAGGTTTTTGATGCAAAGCTCTTTACCTATGGTGCAGTAAACCCGATAAGTGCTCTCTCAAACCTTACCGCTACTACCCTTCGTAATATTGTCGGTGAGCTTGAGCTTGACGACACTCTGACTTCACGTGATACCATCAACGGCAAAATGACCGAGATACTCGACTCTGCTACCGACCAATGGGGTATCAAGGTAAACCGCGTTGAGCTTAAGAACATCATTCCTCCCGCAGAGATTCAGAATGCGATGGAAAAGCAGATGAAGGCTGAGCGTGACCGCCGTGAGACCCTTCTTGAAGCAGAGGGTCATAAAGCCGCCGTTATCACTCGTGCTGAGGGTGACAAGCAGGCTATGATTCTTGCTGCCGAGGGTGAAAGAGACGCCAGAATTGCCAGAGCCGAAGGTGAAGCAAAGGCTATCCTTCTCGCAAAACAGGCAGAGGCAGACGGACTTGCCGCTCTTAAGGCTGCAGGGGTTGATGAGGCTGTATTGGAGCTCAAGAAATACGAAGCTCTCGTTTCTATGTCTGACGGAAAGGCTTCCAAGATTATTATCCCGACCGATGCAGTTGAAATGACCAAGCAAAATGTTATCTTCAGCGAAACCTCAGGACTCGGTGATGTTACAAAGCCTGCCGAAGACAAAAAAACCGCTAAGAAAGGCGACCCTTGCTGCGAATAATACCAAATAACCAAAAAGTCTCTGCTTTTGCAGAGACTTTTCTCTTATATAGTGATTGAATTTTCTGAAATTAGGGTTATAATTAGAATAAGCTCGAAAGGAGTCTGACTATTATGCTTGAAGTAATTGCTGTTCAGCCATTTTATTTTTCAGGAGACGAACCTGACAAAGTTATTGCGCAATTTCTAAAGGATAAAATGCATGAAGTCAGTGAAAACTCGCTGATTCTTCTTCCCGAATACTCTAACGCAGGCGGACTTTCCGACCCCGAAAGAGAGTTAAAAGCACTACCGAGAGCAAAAGATATGCTCGAAGTCGCTGCCAATGTAGCAAAAGAGAAATCTGCTTATGTCGCAATAAACGTTCTCGAAGAACGAGAAGGCAAGATCTTCAACAGTACATATCTCTTTGCAAAAGATGATAAGCCCGCTTTTAGATATGATAAAATTCATCTTCCACCATCTGAGGTTTCGCTCGGTGTAAGCTATGGGGACGGAAGCTGTGTTTGTGATGTTGACGGAATACGCTTTGGCTTCATGACCTGTTACGATGTCTATTACAATGAACAGATAGAACATATCGCACTCAAAAAGCCTGACATTATTCTTATCCCCGGTTACCAGCGCGGTGAACGTGTTGACATTATTCGCGCAGAAGCAAAGCTTACCGCTTTTCGCGCTAACGCTTTTGTTGTCAGAAGCTCATATTCTATGAACAGCGATGAAAAAGGCGGCTGTTCGATGATTGTTGCTCCCGACGGCAAAATTATCGAAGACATTGGAAAAGAGGTCGGCAGCATCTCCGCCCTCATCGACCCCAAACAAAAATATATGCGTACCGCAGGCTTTGGCGGCGATACCGTTCGTAATGATGATTTTATAAATATGGGACTTCGTCCCGAAGTTTTCTAAAAAGAGTGAGTTATAATGGATAAAAGAAGCCTGATTTACATTAAGAATATTATCCCCTGTCTTATTCTATCTGCAATCACAGGTATTATTACGGGAATTGTTATATTTCTTTTTAAAAACGCCGCTTCATACGTCGTAGCCCTTAGTGACACTCTATACGGTGCAGTTCGCGAAAATCCTGCCTTTATCCCTCTGCTCATTCTTGGCGTAGCCGTTCTCGGACTTGTTTCAGCTCTCACGACAAAATACCTTGCTCACTGTAAAGGCGGTGGCATTCCGACAGCCATAGCTATTCTCAGAGGTCTTGTGGACTTTTCTTGGATTCGTAATATTGTAGTTGTATTTGCATCGGCCCTTATGACTTATCTCGGCGGAGTTCCGCTCGGAACTGAGGGTCCAAGTGTTCAGATGGGTACCGCTATCGGACGCGGAACTGTCAGAATGTTTGCTAAAAAGCATAATGCTTGGGACAGATACATTATGACAGGTGGTGCTTGTGCAGGCTTTGCTGCTGCGACATCTGCTCCATTAACAGGAATTTTCTTTGCCTTTGAGGACGCTCACAGACGTTTTTCCCCAATGATATTTATGTCTGCCGCGTCTGCCGCTATCGCCGGCTCGGCAACAATTACAAGCCTGGATAAAATTCATCACGGAAATACTACCCTATTCTCTTTTACACCCAACGCCATTCTACCGCTGCGTTACATTTGGATAGCGGTTATTGTTGGTATAATATGCGGACTTGCCGCCACACTTTTCACGTTAACTTACCGTGCTGTCGGAGATTTTATTCAAAATAAACTCTCTTCCCTTACCATATATATCAAAATCCCCATCATTTTCGTTTTGGTGTCAATTTTAGGCTTTTTCTCGTCAGAACTTCTCGGTTCGGGGCACTCTCTTACCGAAACGCTTCTTGAAGGTCACGGAGCATTTTATATGATAATCATATATTTTATTATACGCGCGCTGTTGCTTATTATATCTAATAACGCAGGTATAACCGGAGGTCTCTTTTTGCCGACCCTTGCTTTCGGTGCGATGATTGGTGCGCTTTGCGGCAAAATACTTTTATACTTTTCTTTAATTGACATTTCATATTATCCGATAATCGTAATTATAGGAATTGCTTCTTTTCTCTCGGCTTCATCACGCACACCGATAACCGCTGTGCTCTTCTCACTTGAAGCTCTGGGAGGTTTTGCTAACATTCTTCCCATTGCACTTGGTGTTACAATCGCCTATATTATTATCGAAGCCATAGGTATTCCATCTTTTACCGAATCGGTTGTCGAATCCAAGGTTGAAAGTTACTCGAAAGGAAAAATCTCTTACCTCACAGATGTAAAATTCGAAACCAAGAAGAACTCTTTTGCCGTTGGTAAGGAAATTCGCGATATTTTATGGCCTGCAACCTGTGTCGTGACCTCGGTCAGAAAACATTCTGATAGGACACATCACAAGCCCTTTATTGAAGAAGGCGATATTCTACATCTGCATTTCACATCATACAATCCTGATGCAACGCTTTCTCTGCTCGAAGATATTTTGGGCTCTCAGGAAAGCGATATTATACAAAGCGCTCAAATAACCGCTTGTCATCATCAGGTGCCTGATCTTTAATAAATTATCAATATATTTTCTTAAAATCTGCACTTTGGTCAAAAAGATGCGAGAAAAATTATTTATTAAAGTGTATTATTATATTAGTTTAGAATAACAAATTGGAAAGGTGTATTTTAATGAAGAACAAAATTAAAGGAATAGCTGTCTGTAACCCTGTTGATCTTGACCGCGAATATATGCTTTTTACTGCTGATTATGCTATCGCACACGGTATTAATCATTATCAGATAGTCGGTCCGATACATAACCCAGAAAAGGGCAATATTGACGGCATGACTTTCTACCGCAAATACGCACAGTTTAATAACGAAAAGAATGAAGAATATGTTCGTTTTTGTGAATCCGCGGTAAACGAGGTTCTTGAAAAGCTGTCGGCAGCCGGAATTAAAAGCTATATGTGGCATCACGAACTTGAAGTACCCGAGCTTTTTAAAGAAACTTTTCCCGAGATTCAGAACGAATACGGCGATGTTGAAATC
>JAZONJ010000007.1:0-12284 GCA_045654425.1 Acutalibacteraceae bacterium | reverse complement strand
AAAGGTATTGAAATAACTTGGAGAAGAGAAGCTCATTTTATAAGAAACCTCTGCCGCAGAAAAACCTGTATTCAAAAGTCTTATCGCCTCAGAACAACGAAGTCGGTCGTAATACATTTTGGGACCGATTCCGCAATATTTTTTGAAAAGCAATTTCATATTGCTGACGCTGATATTACACTCTATCGCTAATTGATCCATGGTTATGTTGTCGTAAAGCCTTGCTGCAAGTTCGTTTGCAAGTCGGCTGTATTCAGCGGCGCTTCGAGAACCCGAAAGCCTGTCATTCGCTCTGCGAGAAGTACTGAGACGGATTAAAAAAGAAGCAAGCGCCGACATACATTCCTGCCCGAGCAATGCGTCTTCATTGTGGTATTCATAAAAATCATACAGTCTTTTGAAAAAGTTTTCATATTCAAGCCGCTCGGCATCGCTGAGGGAAAAGATCCCGTCAGAAAGGTTTTTAGGAAGGTCTCCGTCAACACAAGCCGCCGTAATATAAACGTGGGGAGAGGTGCCGTCTGCACTTTTTATGGTATGAAACTCCATCGGAGCATGGATTATCATATCTCCTTCACGAAGATGATACACCCTTGAATCCTCGGTGACCCTGACACTTCCCGAAAGAACGTAAACAATCTCCCAGGGCTCATGCAGTTCTCCTTCTGTGGCAAAGCCCGAGTTCCAATTAAAGTCCCAAGCAGAGCGAAGTTGTGTAAAGCTGAAGTTTGGTTTTAAATCTATTGTATATTTACCCATAACATTTTACCTAAAATCATAATAATTTTCTTTTAATCAGTATTGAATTATCATTTTTCATCTTCTATTATTAACATATAATAGCCCTTATGTCAAGGAAGTGTTCAAAATGTTAAAAATAGGTATGCTTGGCTTCGGCGGAATTGCAAAATCGGCTCATCTTCCGCCACATCTCGAACTCGAAAAAGAAGGCCTTTCAAAGCTTGTTGCCGTTTGCGACATTACGCCCGAACGGTTCGACGGGAATATTGAAATCAATACCGGCAGCAGTAACTCCGCATTCCCCGAAAGTGTCAGAAAATATACCGATTTCGACGAGATGCTCAAAAACGAAGACCTTGACGTTATTGATATTTGTCTGCCGACCTATCTCCACGCTGATTTTACCGTAAAGGCTCTGGAATCGGGTTGTCACGTACTTTGCGAAAAACCGATGAGTCTTAACTTCGAAAGTTGCAGACTAATGTGTGAAACCGCAAAGAAAATGAATAAAAAACTCATGATAGGTCAGTGCAACCGCTTTTCCGCGGCTCATCTTCTACTAAAGGAATATGTTGATAAAAAGACCTTCGGAAAGGTTCGGAATGTTCTTTTCACACGCTTCAGCACAACTCCCGATTGGGGATGGGAAAATTGGTTTTTAGATGCAGAAAAATCAGGCGGAGCAATACTCGACCTTCATATTCACGATATTGACTATGCACGCTTTGTTTTCGGAGAACCCGATGCAGTATCTTGCTACACCGAGGATATAACCTCAAAAAAAGATATGGTTCATTCCCGTCTCATATATAAAGACTTTTCGGCTACGGCAATCTGTGACTGGTCAAGAAAGGGTATGCCTTTTGAAACTGTTTGCACGATAGCTTTCGATGACGCCACCGTGACACGCAAAGGCTCTGTCGTTACCGTTGCTCCCCGAAATGATAAACCCTATGAACCCGAAATCACTCTCGTAAATTATTATAAAGCCGAAATAAAGGCGTTTGTCGAATGTGTAATAAACGACACAGAGCCCGAAAACAAGCCAGAGGACTCGGCTCTTTCGGTTAAACTTGTCAACACTCTTGCTGCAAGTTCGGATAAAAACGGCGAGATAATACCTTTTAATTAGGAGGATTTTTATGAAACTCGGTGTTTGTATAGTATTTAAAACAATGGAAGAAATGCCCGAAAAGGTAGAAATGATGCTCCGTGAGGGTTTTGATAACTGTCAGATAATTTCCTGGGAAACAAAACTCTGGACAGAGGAAAATGCCCTTATTCTAAAAGAGCTTTTCGAAAAAAACGGTATTACTGTTTCGGCTTTCTGGTGCGGTTGGGATGGACCGCGAGTTTGGAATTTTGACGATGGTCCTAAAACCCTCGGTCTTGTTCCGCCCGAATACCGCGAAATGCGTGTTAAAAACCTTTGCGACGGCGCAGACTTTGCAAAAATACTCGGTGTAAACCATATCGCAACCCATATGGGATTCATTCCCGAAACGGCTTGCGACCCCCTTTTCCACCCGTTTTGCGATGCTGTAAGACGTGTTGCAGAGCATCTTAAAGCAAACGGACAGTATCTGCTTTTTGAAACAGGTCAGGAAACCCCTATTACTATGATGCGCTGTTTCGAGACTGTCGGCATGGATAACCTCGGTGTAAATTTCGATACTTGCAATCTTCTCTCCTACGGAAAGGCTAATCCTCTTGATGCGCTCGGAATTTTAGGGCACAAGGTTATGGGTGTTCACGCAAAAGACGGAAAATATCCCTCCGACCCGCATAAAACAGGCGGTGAAGTTTTAATGGGAACCGGACTCGTCGATTTCGAGGCTGTTTTCACTAAACTTTATGAATGCGGCTATGACGGATATCTGACTATTGAGCGTGAAATTGTCGGAGAACAGCAAATTAAAGATATCAGAAACGCAAAAGCATTTTTGCAACCGATAATTGATAAAGTTTGTAAAAAATAAATTCTAAGCGGCAGTTTTCTGCCGCTTTTTCTTTTATTGAACTGTTTTTTGTTTTGTGTTATAATTATTAAAATTTTAAAAAAGGGGGATATTATGCTGTCGGGTATTTTCGCAGGTATTACCTGGGCTCTTGAAACGGTTATATTGGGAATTGCCCTTTGTGCATCTCCCTTTGTTTCGACCGAAGAAGCTGTTTTTCTGGCCCCCTTTGTAAGTACATTTTTACATGATACTTTTTCTTCTCTTTATATGCTTATATACAACGCGATAAGAGGAGAAATAAAGACCATCGGCAGCGTTTTAAGGTCGAAAAGCTTTAAATGGATAGTTACGGCATCGGCTATCGGCGGTCCTGTCGGTATGACGGGATATGTTCTCGCCGTAAATTATATGGGTGCTTCGGTCGGCGCTGTCGCAAGCGCTGTTTATCCCGCCGTCGGAACGGTACTCGCTTATTTTTTCCTTAAAGAAAAGGTCAGATGGTATCAGTGGATATTCCTTATAATCACACTTGGCGGTGTATACGGACTCAGCTATTCGCCGAATATCGCCATTGAAAACTTCTGGCTCGGGCTTCTCGGCGTATTTATGTGCGCTTTCGGTTGGGGAATTGAAGCGGTAATTCTCGCAAAATGCTTTAAAGATTCCAACATCAAGAACTCCCATGTTCTATGGATTCGTCAGACCACCTCGGCTCTTATATACGGCATTATCCTTATCCCCTTGCTCGGTGGCATTCAGTTTACCGCAAATCTTTTCGCCGAAAATCTTACAACCGTTATCCCTGTAATAGCCGCTGCGGCTCTTGCCGCCACCGTGTCATATCTGCTATATTACAAAGCGATTGCCTCTCTCGGAGCTTCAAAAGCAATGGTCCTGAACATTACTTATACTGCGTGGGCGATTTTCTTTACTGTAACGATAGTGAGAGATATGAGCGTTTTAAATCCCCTAACCCTTATTTGTACGGGAATAGTTATTATTTGCGGAATCGCTTCAGCGACCGACTTGAAAAAACTTTTGAAAAAAGAATAATGATATAGAAAATCCCCTCGCTGATGCGAGGGGATTTCTTTAATCAAATATGTCCTTCACTTTATCAAAGAAGGATTTTTTCGTTTTATAGTTTTTATCGCTAGAGGCAGCCTCAAAGCTTTTAAGTATCTGTTTTTGCTCGCGAGATAAATCTTTTGGAACCTCGACAACAATGCGGACGTATTGATCGCCCTTACCTCTCGGTCCCTTGATACCCTTGTCGCGAAGTCTGATTTCATCTCCGGGCTGAGTTCCCTCTCTGAGATTAAACTTTACCTTGCCCCAAAGAGTCGGTACCTGAATCTCATCGCCGAGAGCCGCCTGCACAAATGTTACGGGCATTTCGCAGTAGATATCATATCCTTCGCGCTCGAAAATCGGATGCGGTCTGACGCTTACCATAACGATAATATCGCCATTCATGCCGCCATTCATACCGCTGTTTCCTTCTCCGCGGATTCTAAAGCCCTGTCCGTCATCAATTCCTGACGGAATCTCAACTTCGTGGGTATATTTGCTTCTGACCTTGCCCTTGCCGTTACAGGTTGAGCAGGGATTTTTAATAACCTTGCCTCTTCCACCACAAATCGAGCAAGCCTGTTCAGACTGCATAACACCAAAAGGTGTTCTCTGCTGAGTAACAACTCGTCCTCTTCCCTGACAGGTTGAACAGGTTACGGTCGAATTTGCGTCTGCACCGCCTGTGCCGTTACACTTAGCGCAGTTTTCAATTCTCGAAACCTCTATGTTTTTGACACAGCCCATAGCCGCTTCAACAAAATCGATTCCGATAGTAGTTTCAACATCGGTGCCGCGTCTAGGTGCATTGGGGTCGGAACGTCTGCCGCCACCGAATCCTCCGCCGAACATCGAACCGAAAATATCTCCGATATCGCCAAAATCGAATCCGCCGAAACCGCCACCGAAGGGGTTTCCACCACCACCGCCTGCTCCGAAATTAGGGTCAACGCCTGCGTGACCGAACTGGTCATAACGAGAACGCTTATCCTTATCCGAAAGGACACCGTAGGCCTCATTTATCTCTTTAAATTTTTGTTCGGCATCCTTATCGTCGGGATTTGTATCGGGATGATACTTCATCGCGAGTTTTCGGTATGCTTTTTTAAGTTCGTCTTCCGTTGCGCCCTTTTCGACACCGAGCACTTCGTAATAGTCGCGTTTGTCTGCCACAATAATCTCCTTAAGGGAAAGGAAGATAAAGCATTCCTTTCCCTTTGTTTAGTAAAAAATTATATATTCTGTCCGAAGGACACCTTAATTCTGCATTTTGCGTTCTGCACTCTGCATTTAAAGCCGTAGGCTTTATTTGTTCTCGTCTACGTCGGTATAATCAGCGTCGTAAACGTTAGGGTCTGCGTTTGCGCCTGCATCTGCACCGCCCTGAGCGGCTGCCTGAGCCTCAGCTGCTGCCTTATAAAGCTTCTCGGAAACAGCATAAACCTGCTTCTGAAGTTCTTCCTGCTTAGCCTTGATTGCTTCGAGGTCCTCGCCCTTAAGCGCTTCCTTTAAAGCTTCCTTAGCATCCTCAAGACCCTTCTTCTCTTCCTCAGAGAGCTTATCTCCCATCTCGGAAATGGTCTTTTCGGTGGTGTATACCATCTGGTCAGCGCCGTTTCTGAGGTCAACCTCTTCTCTGCGCTTCTTATCTTCTGCAGCATACTGCTCAGCATCTTTTACAGCTTTGTCGATATCTTCCTTGGACATATTGGTAGAAGAAGTGATTGTGATGTCGTTCTCCTTACCTGTTCCGAGGTCCTTTGCAGATACATGAACGATACCGTTAGCGTCGATATCGAAGGTTACTTCGATCTGGGGGATTCCGCGGGGTGCAGGAGCAATTCCGTCAAGGTGGAATACGCCTAGAGTCTTGTTGTCTCTTGCAAATTCTCTTTCACCCTGAAGAACATGAACCTCAACAGAGGTCTGACCATCAGCAGCAGTAGAGAAGATCTGGCTCTTCTTTGCAGGGATGGTTGTATTTCTGTCGATTACCTTTGTAGAAACGCCGCCCATAGTCTCGATACCGAGAGAAAGGGGTGTTACATCAAGAAGGAGAAGTCCCTTAACGTCGCCGCCGAGGACACCGCCCTGAATTGCAGCTCCGAGAGCAACACACTCGTCGGGGTTGAGTCCCTTAGAAGGCTCACGACCGATGAACTTAGCAACAGCTTCCTGAACCGCAGGAATTCTCGAAGAACCACCAACCATAAGAACCTTATGAATCTGATTCTTATCAAGACCCGAGTCAGCAAGAGCCTGACGAACGGGAACCATTGTTGCTTCTACGAGGTCG
This sequence comes from Acutalibacteraceae bacterium, assembly GCA_045654425.1. Taxonomy (GTDB): domain Bacteria; phylum Bacillota; class Clostridia; order Oscillospirales; family Acutalibacteraceae; genus SFWF01. Next base: position 6,215 of record JAZONJ010000007.1, on the reverse strand, counting down.
TCGGTAAGCTCGTTGAACTTAGCTCTGGTAAGGGTTGCCTCATAGTGCTTAGGACCGGTAGCATCTGCAGTAATAAAGGGAAGGTTGATATCGGTTGTAGTCATACCCGAAAGGTCAATCTTTGCCTTTTCAGCAGCTTCCTTGATTCTCTGCATTGCCATTTTATCATTTGAAAGATCGATTCCGTTATCAGCCTTGAAGCCTGCAACGATCCAATCCATAATTCTCTTGTCGAAGTCATCACCACCGAGACGGTTGTTACCTGCGGTTGCAAGAACCTCCTGAACACCATCGCCCATTTCGATGATAGATACGTCGAAGGTACCGCCGCCAAGGTCATATACCATAACCTTCTGGTCGTCTTCCTTATCGATTGAATAAGCAAGAGCTGCAGCTGTAGGCTCGTTGATAATTCTCTTAACCTCAAGACCTGCAATCTTACCTGCGTCCTTTGTAGCCTGACGCTGAGCATCGGTAAAGTATGCAGGAACAGTGATAACAGCCTCGGTAACGGTAGTGCCGAGATAAGCTTCTGCATCAGCCTTTAACTTCTGAAGAATGATTGCAGAAATCTCCTGAGGGGTATATGCCTTTCCGTCGATAGATACTGTGTTTGCAGTACCCATATCTCTCTTGATAGAAGCGATTGTACGGTCGGGGTTTGTGATAGCCTGACGCTTTGCAACCTGTCCTACCATTCTTTCACCGGTCTTTGAAAAAGCAACAACAGACGGTGTTGTTCTTGCGCCCTCTGCGTTAGCAATAACGACAGCCTCGCCGCCTTCCATAACAGCTACGCAAGAGTTAGTTGTACCAAGGTCGATTCCTATAATTTTTCCCATTTTAATTTATCTCCTTTGATTAATTATTTTAATTGCGGACCGTCAGGGATGTCGGTCCCTACATTATTTATAAAGTTAATTTGCAACCTGAACCATTGCAGGTCTGACGACTGTATCGCCGAATTTATAACCCTTCTGAAGCACTGCGGCAACAACATTTTCGCCGAGGTTTTCATCCTCTATATGCATTATTGCTTCATGAATTTCAGGGTTAAATTCTTCTCCGACTGTGCCAATCTCCTGAAGTCCGAGTTTGCCCGATAGATCAGAAAGTTGTTTCACTATCATTTCGATACCCTTGTTATACTGCTCGGTGCCATGTTCATATTCAGCGGCTCTGTCAGCATTATCAAGTATCGGAAGCAAGGTTTTCATTACGCTTGCCTTTGCATATTCTGCAGTAGATAGCTTTTCGCGTTCGGTTCTCTTTTTAAAGTTATCGAACTCTGCCGCAGTACGAAGAAGCATATCCTTTGTAGAGTCGAGCTCAGCTTTCAGTTTTTCAAGCTCGGCATTCTTTTTCGGTTTCTTTTCCTTTTTTGCAGACTCAGTCTTATTTTCAGTCTCTTCAGTTTCGGGAGTTTTAACCTCTTCAGCCATTTTTATTCCTCCAATCCTTTAAGTACACTTGACATAATATTTCCCACACGACCTGCAAGATATTCCACACTTGGAAGAAGCTTTCCGTAAGACATTCTTGTCGGTCCGATAAGAGCAATTTTACCATACTCACGCTCATCGCCGTAGCTCGCCACAATCATACCTGTCGGTTTAAGCTCGGCATATGCCGTATCATCTCCGAAAATGACTCCGACGGGGTCGGTTACCGAATCGATAAGATTCGTGACTGTGTCATTTCCCTGAAGCAGTTCGAGAAGTCTTCTTGCATGAGCTTCCGCTTTGAAAACAGAAAATAGATTCGCTGTACCGATAACCTTTATATCAGACTCTCTGAGTTCTGCCGCAAGCTGGAACACTCCAGACAGAAGAGGCGCAATACAGAGTGAATCAAGCCCCGCAAGCACCACGGTGCTTTGTAAGCAAGCAGAATCTAGTTCCGCCGCATCCCGTCCGCAGATATGCTCATTTACAATATCGTTGAACTTATTAACTACGCTTTCGCTAAGCGGTATATCAACACAGACAAGTCGGCTCTTGGCTCTGCCATCATCGGTAATTATAAAAATCACGGCAGAGGAGCGACCCATCGGCAGAAGACTCACCTTTTTAATCTTTACATTCTGTCCGACATTTGAAGCGACCAGAACAGGCAGTCCCGTAAGCTCGGAAAGAATCTTTGCGGCAGATGCGCCGATATTTTCGGGGTCGTTTGTCAATGTTTCGAGCATTCGGTCAACAACCGTTTTTCCCTCTTCGGAAAGCGACTCGGGTGACATCAGCTCGGTAACATACAATCGGTAGGCTTTGCTCGTCGGAACTCTTCCGGCCGAAGTATGAGGTTGCTCAAGATAGCCTAACTGACAAAGCTCATTCATTTCGTTTCTAAGGGTTGCGGTAGACGGAGCATTAGTAAGTCTTTCTGCAAGAATCTTTGAGCCTATCGGTTCTCCGGTTTCAATATGAAACCGTACTATCTCGGCAATTATCGCCCGTTTACGCTCTGAAAGTTCCATCTTTTGCACCCCCGTTTTTATCTTCTTAAGAATTAGCACTCGCACACATAGAGTGCTAACGCAAGTATAATTTACCACTTAATCCACCTTTTGTCAATAGGTAAATGTGAAGAAATTGTAAAAACTTTTTGACTTTCCCTGACTTTTCTCGACATCTTCAATCTTGAAATAATCCATTATTTTAGTTCCCCAAAAAATTATAGTTCGTTTTAACGCACAAACAATATTCGTTATACCGCCACTTATTACACACCTTTTTAAAAATTTTACAAGCAAAAAATCGACGCGGACAAAAGTCCGCGCCGAAAATTAATCAAAGCTGTTAACCTAAAGCAATACAATAAAAATGAAATACATAATCGGGATAGTTATAACTCCGAGAACATTTGAAATCAGCGCCATTGAAGCACCCGTACTTGTGTCTCCGCCATAAGCCGCGGGATAAACAATAGTGTTAAGTCCGAGCGGAGAAGCAAAAGCGATAAGTATAAATGCCATTATATCCTTATCGGTGCCAAGCAGATGGAATACCGTCAGCAAAACCGCGGGTATTACAACCAGTCGGAGCAAACTTGCCACATAAACCTTCTTGTTTAAAACAAGACCTTTAAATTTGTATCCGCCAATAACAAAACCCGCAAGCACCATCGCAACCGGACCCATGCAGTCGCTCGCGCCCGATAAAAAGTTCATAAGGAAATCGGGGACATAGCCCTTAACACCAATAAGTCCGCCGATGCAACCCGCAAATAACGCAATAAGCGGAGGAGCGGTAAATCCTTTCAAAATGCTCTTCAATAAAGTAATGTTTTTACTCTTGGGAATAAGAATGAAAAGTCCCCAACTGTTACAGAAGATTGTTATTATAAAACAGAAAATCAGATATCTGAAAAGTCCTTCCTGTCCCCAGATTCCGAGAACAATAAAGTTTCCGATAAATCCGTAATTCGAAAAGGACATCGCATACCTATATATATTACGCTGATAAAGTCTGTCAACATCATCTCTGACACTCCTGACAAAAAGTGCCGCTAAAGGTTGCGCTATGCAAAGACCGACAATAAATACCGCGCCGCCATAAAGGGTCAGCTTGATATTGCTTTTGAGGGATTCGACCGAGCAGTTATTTATCTGATTAAAAAAGTTCAGAGCAGGCAGAAAAAGATATGTCTCAAGCCTTGAGAAAGCAACATCCGAATCTTCGGGCAATATCTTCCCTTTTCTGAGGACAAAACCGACAGCAATAAAACTGAACATTGTCAGCATCTGCTGCAGTACCAGCAAAAACATATCCATTTACACGCTATCCTCCCTGTCCAAAGGTTTATTCTCTGCCACTTTAAGACTCTTATATACAAAATAGTAAAGAGTAAATGAAATCGCAAGGGTTATCATGTCGGCGATAAACTGGGTCCAGACGATACCGTACATACCGAAAAAGTGATTCATCACAAAAAGGAGCGGTATATTGACAAGTCCCTGACGACACGAAGATAAAATAAGTGACTGTCGACCCTTTCCCATAGCCTGAAAAGTATAGTTCATCTGAACATTTGTTACCATAAGAGGAGTTGCAAGACATGCCACCCTCAGAAAGTTTGTGCCAAGTGCAAGGGTCTCAGGCTCTTCGATAAAGAATTTAACAATATTCCCTGTGAAGAGTTCAAAAAGAACAATACATATTCCTGCAAAGCTTATTCCCCAAAGTCTCGCTGTGTTTGAAACGGCTTTCATGCGCTTAAAGTTTCCTGCGGCATAGTTGTAGGCAACAAGGGGCAACATACCCTGACAAAGTCCCATGCCGATATTCATCGGAAGCATATCTATCTTCTTTACAACACCCATTGCCGCCATCGGAATATCTCCGTGGCTTGTCATAAGGCTGTTTATAGTCGAGTTTGACAGACAGGAAAGAAGTGTGTTGATTGCCGACGGCAAACCGACAGCAAAAACCTCTCCCGTAAACTTAAGACCTTCTATAGCCTTTTTTGGAGAAACCGACATACAGGTATTACGGCTCATTTTAAGATAAACCGTAAACATATATATGAATACGATAACATTTGAGAGCATCGTCGCTACCGCAGCGCCTGTAACCTCTCTTCCGCTTGGCATTATGACAAACATAAAAAGCGGGTCTAAAATTATATTCAGTACGCCGCCCATTCCGAGTCCGAAGCTTGCCTCACGAGCGTAGCCCTCACTTCTGAGCAAATGCGCCAAGGTCATTGACATTGTCGTTGGAATACCGCCGACGGTTACGACCCAAAACGCGTAATCTCTCGCATATACTATGGTGTTTTCACTTGCTCCGATAAACATAAGTATCGGGTCCATAAAAACATAGGTAACCGTAGCATAAACAGTCGCGATAATAACAGCCCCGTAAAAGCTGAATGCTGAAACTTTTTTTGCCTCATCGGGTCTTTTCTCTCCGAGAAGTCGGGAGATAAGACTTCCTCCACCGACACCGAAAAGGTTTGCCCAAGCACTCATCATAAAAAGAAGTATGAATGAAACTGTTGCCGCCGCAACCTTTAGAGGATCGTTGGTCCTGCCGATAAAAAAAGTATCGGCAAGGTTGTATATCATTGTGATAAGCTGACTGATAATTGTAGGAACGGCAAGAGTCGCCAGAGCCTTCGATACAGGCATATCTTCAAAAACCGCTTTATTCTGTTGCATCTTACCGCCTCCTTTCAAAGTCAATAATTTTTATTTGTCTATCTTAGACGCAAATTCTTTTATTTTCAATACATTAAACAACACTATTCTCAATTTGTCAATAAGAGCGCATACAACAAAAATACCCACTGCAAGACCGATTACACAAACAGCCATTATTATAACATTTTCATCTGCAAGAGACACAAATCTGTTGTGCATAAGCTTCACTCTTATAAGCGGATGCTCATGAATAAGATAAACGCCGAATGATGCCGGTGCAAAAAAGCCTATTAATTTTTCTGTATTTTCATTTGTTTCGAGCCTTGAAAATAGTCCGAGAAGACATACCGCAGAGAGCAGTATCGTCGGAGAAACGTAATTTATAAACAAATTTGCATCAAGTCCGACTCCAAGCCTTTCAACTCCAAGCTTGAAGCCTAGCGAAAACACAATGCAAACGACATAACCCACGCCAAGATAAATGCTTTTAATCTTTTTTAGCATATCATACTTTCCGATACAACCACCAATTATATAAACTATGCAAAGCCACATTACTGCATAACCGCCATTCAGCGAGAAAATATCAGCATAGCAAAGAACACTCGAAACTGTTTTAAGCACCGAGAATACCGCCACAAGCAAAAACACCATCATATAAGCCTGTTTTTCGTTCAGCGCATTTATTCCCGCATTTAATATCGGCATTAAAATGAATAAACCGAAATATGCGGTAAAGTACCAATATGTATATCTTGTTACAGGCAAAAATGCAGTGATTATATCTTTAATTCCAACGCTTTCGGGAGACATTACGAGGAACAACAACGTAATCAAAACCGTATAAAAAGCAACCTGAAGCCAAAGCATTACTATGCTTGAATATCTGTATTTTGCTTTAATTCCAACATAACCCGAAATCAGCGCATAACAGTTAACGGCGCAAAAAGCCGCCGTCTCAAGAAGCCATGCAATGCTGTAATTCAGACCGCCCGGGATTGCAGTATCAAGTATTCCACCGTGACCGAGAACGTGAAGCATCGCTACCATAAACATTGAAAAACATCTTAAA
>JAZONJ010000006.1:0-3852 GCA_045654425.1 Acutalibacteraceae bacterium | reverse complement strand
TTATCGGGAAGATAGCGGTCGGTAATATATCTTGCAGACAGCTTTACAGCCGCAGCTACCGCGCCGTCAGTAATCTCAACATTGTGATGCTCTTCATACTTATCTTTAATACCTTTTAGTATAAGAATCGCATCCTCTTCGCTCGGTTCGTCAACTGTAACAGGCTGAAAACGACGTTCCAAAGCAGCATCCTTTTCGATGTTTTTTCTGTACTCAGAAATGGTTGTCGCGCCGATAAGCTGAAGCTCTCCACGAGCAAGAGCAGGTTTTAAAATATTAGCCGCATCGGTAGCACCCTCGGCTGAGCCTGCACCGATAAGATTGTGAACCTCATCTATAAATAGGATTATATTATCGCATTTTGCAACTTCATCAATTACAGATTTGATTCTCTCTTCGAAATCTCCGCGATATTTAGTGCCAGCAACCATTCCGGTAAGGTCGAGAGAAATAAGCCTTTTGTCCTTTAGTATCTCAGGGATTTCACCCGACGATATTTTAAGGGCAAGACCCTCGGCGATAGCCGTTTTTCCGACACCGGGTTCTCCAATAAGACAAGCATTGTTTTTAGTGCGTCTGCAAAGAATCTGAATAACCCTTTCTATCTCCTCGCTTCTGCCGATAACGGGGTCGATGTTACCCTCTTTTGCCGCCTTTGTGAGGTCTCTTCCAAACTTTTCGAGTGTCGGGAGCTTTTCTTCTTTTTTATTTTCGTTCTTTTTCTGTTTTGAAGAGTTGTTCATCCCGTTTTCAACAAGCCCTGCCGCATCGAGTGTATCGTGAGCCAAGGACGGTACATCAACACCGAGTTCACGCAGAAAACGTATAGCATAGTTATCGGTCTCGCTCAGAATCCCAAGCAAAATATGCTCGGTTCCAACCATTGTCTGACCGATATTACTAACCCCTGCAAGAGCTCTTTCAAGAACCTTTTTTGCTCTCGGTGTAAAGTCTTCGGGAGAAAGCTCGGTTCGGTTTCCGACGCCAACCGTGTCTTCAATCAACTCGCTGATTTTTTCGGCGGTAACACCTTTTTTGGAAAGAAGAGTGTATGCAACGCCATTTTCAAGCTTTAAAAGTCCGAGCAGTAAGTGCTCGCTTCCTATATAGGTATGGCCAAAGCCCTCAGCAGAGGAAATCGCAAGATTCAGCGATTCGTTTGCCATACTTGTAAAGCCTTTGAATGAATAATCCATTAAATCACCCACTTAAAGTTTTTCTCTGAGTATTTTCGCTCTCAGTTCATCCCGTTCTGACGGTTCAAGCTTTCCGTGCTTAGACTGAAGCATACCAGGTCCGACGGTTATAAGAAGTTCGATAGGATTTACATCTCCGATTGAGAGTATACCCACATCCTTACCAAGTTTAATCTTAGATATTAGCTGCATTGCCTCTTCGCTTGCCATAACTCTCGCAAATTTCAGAGTTCCGAGTGCTCGGCACACAACATCTTCGAGTTTAAGCGTATTTACGTTCATACGGGCGTTTTGCTCACGCTCTACTATCTGACTAGTAATCGCTTTAAGATTCTCTACGGCGCTTTTTTCGCTTATACCAAGGGTTATCTGATTGGATATCTGATAAAGGGATGCTTTAGAGTTGCTTCCCTCTCCGTACATACCGCGAACCGTGAATCCGATTTTACCAACAGCGTCAGCTATACCGCCGATTTCTTTTGTATCGGTACAAAGGGGCAGATGAAGCATTACAGAGGCTCTCAGTCCCGTTCCGATATTGGTCGGACATTCAGTAAGATAGCCGAGTTCGGAATCATAAGCAAAGTGAAGCTTCTCTCCAAGAGCTGTATCAATTCTGTCGGCAAGCTCGTAAACCGAATCAAGAGACTGTCCGCCGCCGAGCACCTGAATTCTGATGTGGTCCTCTTCTCCAACCATTATACAAACGCTCTCATCGTCCGAAATTGCGATTGCTCTTCCTTTTCGGTTTTCGGCAAAATCGCGGCTTATAACGTGACGCTCAACCATCGCTATAACCTCGGCGTCAGGAATATTATCCATTTCGATAAAACGAAGTTTTATACCAAGCGGTTCGGAAATCTCTTCAACCGCGCCTTTGACACGGTCACAAAGGTCTCGAAGCATTCCAAAGGTCATTCTTCTCGGAAAAGGCAGGTCGGAAATGTTACGAGCAAGACGGATTCGGGAGCTTACCACGATTCCGTCAGTATTATTCATATACCAATAACTCATGCTTTTCCCTCCTCTTCACGAATCTTATCGCGGACTACAGCCGCCTCTTCATATTTTTCAGCCGCTACAAGTCTAGCAAGCTCTGCTTTAAGGTCGCTAAGTTTGTTTTCACTCCTGGTCACAACAAGCTGCTTTGTACCGGGAATCTTACCGTTATGACGGACGCTTCCGTGAATTCTTTTGAGATAAGGGGTCAGTTCGGCCTTGAACTGAAGATAACAGTTCGCGCAACCTACCTTACCTGTTTCGGCTATTTCGGAAAATGAAAGTCCGCAACAGTCACAGCACTTCTCGCTGACTTTTTCTCCCATTGACATTGTCTGACCGAGCATTGATGCGAGCATATTAGAAACAGAGCCTTTTGCAAAACTGTTATAGCCTTCTTTAGCGGCGCAGTATCCACAAAGATTAAGCTCGGATACAGTACCGTTTATAATGGTTTTTATATGTGTTGTAGCGGTGTTCTGACCGCATTTTTGACATAACATAATACGCCCTCCTAAATCTGTGTTAATAGCATCTGCTTTAAAACAGAGGCTCTGAGATATTCTCTTAGTTCCTGAGGAACAGCGCTCATCGAGCTTGTAGACAGAGCCGCCGACATAAGCTTCGCGGCATTTTCACCGATTAGTCCACTCTCAAGACAGTTTTCGATAATTATTCTTGCTTCCATCGGGTCGAGTCGGTTACCGACAGAATTGATAATGTGCATTATGGCTGAGGAGCGGTTAAGCTTTATTCGGGATATTCGGACATATCCGCCGCCACCTCTTCTGCTCTCTATAATATACCCCTGCTCGGGTGTAAATCTCGAAGATATTACATAATTAATCTGACTTGGAGCGCACCCTACCATTGATGCAAGCTCATTTCTCTGAATCTCTGCAATATTGTTCTCGGACTCCTCCATAAGTTCAAGAATCCTCTGGGTAATTATATCGCTCATTCGCATATTTTATCACACCTCAAAAGTATAATTGAAATTTGACTTTAACTGACCTTTGATTTTATTATACACGAAAGTCAGGGAAAGTCAATAATTAATTTTGTAAATAATTTGTGACCTCGTATACCCTTTTGGCATAGTATAAAGTGTAAAGACGAAAGGGGGTTAACAGAATGTGTAACGGAAATTTCGGCGGTAACTGCTCATGGATCCTTATCATAATCCTTCTTCTCATGTGCTGCGGCGGTAATGGTATCGGCAACGGTAACAACTGCGGATGCGGATGTGAAAACAACTGCGGCTGCTGCTAAGTCCCCAGTAAAAATAAAAACCACCTGCAAAACGCAGGTGGTTTTTGTTTTAGAGTTTTACACCATTTTTAACGGTGTAATATTTGCCGGAGTAAAACACTTTTCCGTTTAATGTTTTTTTATAATAATATCCTTCTGCTATTTAAATTATTTGAGTTCAACATCCCAGTCGCTGAGATAGCGAAGAAGTATTCCTAAATCGACGTTATTAACTGCTCCATCGCGATTTACATCTGCTGCGAGCTCGTCAATTTCAACTTCCCATTCGCTAACATGACGGAGAAGAAGCGCAAGGTCTTTATTATTAATCGCTCCATCTCTGTTTACGTCACCGGAAACGTAGGAAACTATATCTATAACTCCGTTTTCCATAGCAAAGGCAACG
>JAZONJ010000005.1:0-6300 GCA_045654425.1 Acutalibacteraceae bacterium | reverse complement strand
AAAAAGGCGGAATGAGTGACTCAATATATGAAAGGATAAGCGCTGTTGTGCAAAAAAGCGCGGAAAGTGTCAATTTATATGTTCTTTTCATGAGACAAAATCCACCTCGCCATCATTGTCGGAATATACGGTTATTACGGTTTTGTTTGGCAGGCAAACGAGAGCTTTCCCATTTGTCGAAATCTTTCCTTGATTAACGCAAAGCTTATCGGGACAGGAAGCCTCTCCTATATATGCTTTGCCATTTTCTATTATCAGAAGATTATAACCGTTTTCATCTGAAATTTCGACCGTGCGGTTGGCTTTAAGAGAGTATTTTCCGATAATTTCGCCGTTTTTCTTTACTTCAACATAGTTTCCGCTTTTAGTGATTAAACCTATTATGAAAAAAACCAATACGGCTACGATTATAATCGAAGCCGTGAGAACGATATCGTTTTTATATTTCTTTTGAATATTGATTTTCTTCATAAACAGTTTAATCTGAGGCATCAAAAAGATGCCCCAGATTCCTTTATTATTTATTTGGATTTCGGTCAATTATCGCGCCTGTAGGACAAACGGCTGCACATTCACCGCAAGAGGTGCATTTATCGTAATCGATTCTCGCGAGATTGTTTTCTACATGAATAGCATCGTGCGGACAAGTCTTTTGACACTTCATACATCCAATGCAGGAAACCTTGCATTGCTTGCGTGAAACGGCGCCCTTTTCCTTGTTAGAACACTTAACATGAACGGTACGAAGAGCGTTGACGATGGAAATAATCGAGTTGGGACATGCCTTTGCGCAAAGTCCGCAACCTGTACAACGCTTGGGGTCAACGACTGCAACTCCGTTTATAACGCGGATAGCATCGTATTGACAAACTGCGGTACAGTCACCGTATCCGAGACAACCGTATACGCAAGCGCGCGGTCCACCATAAACGAGATTTGCAGATTTACAGGTGTATGAGCCTTCGAAATTTGCGGCTAACGGAGCGTTATCGCAGTTTCCGTTACAACGAACAACGGCAACCTGCTCGACTACATCTTCAGTTTCAACTCCGAGAGCAACTGCGATTTGAGCTGCGCAGGAGTCGCCGCCCGGGATACAAAGATTTGTTTTTACCTTCGGGTCTGAAGCGAGAGCCTTGGCGTATCCGTCACAACCGGTATATCCGCATGCGCCGCAGTTAGCGCCGGGTAAAGCGTTACGGATCTCTTCGAATTTTTCATCTTCTTTAACTCCAAAGAGGGTAGAAGCAACAACAAGCATAACGGCACAGATAAGTCCGATTGCAGTGACCGCAATAGCGGCAGAAAGTATAATTTCCATAATTTCTGCCTCCTTTATGCGAAGAGCGATTCTATAATTCCCTTAAAGCCCATAAAGGAGAGGGAGACGATAGAAGCGGCAATGAGTGTTATCGGAACGCCTTCAAAGGATTTTGGAGGCTTGGAAGAAGCGATTCTGTCTCTTACACCTGCGAAAAGCACCATCGCAAGAAGGAAACCAAGACCTGCTCCGAGAGAGGATGCCATCGACTCAATGAAGTTATATGCATCCGAAATGTTGTTTTTGCAAACGCCGAGGACGGCACAGTTTGTAGTGATAAGGGGGAGATAAATTCCGAGTGATTTATGAAGCGCGGGGATAAATTTTTTGAGGATTATTTCTACGAGCTGAACCAAAGCGGCGATAACAAGGATAAAGACGATTGTGTCGAGAAATCCGAGATTAAAGGTGTCGAGAACATAATACTTTATCGGATAGGTTGCGGCGGTTGCAAGAAGCATTACAAAGGTAACCGCGATACCCATGCCGACTGCCTGGTCGGTCTTTTTTGAAACACCGAGGAAGGGGCAAATTCCGAGGAACTTTGTGAGCACATAGTTGTTAACGAGCACTGAGCTCATAATGATTATAAGCAAAGATTTGAAGTCCATAATTATTTCTCCTCCTCACTTTCACAAGAACTTTTTGAGCATGCGTGAGCGTTGGGACAGCCCTCGCAAGAAAACTCGGTTTTGGGTTTGTGGCTCATAAATTTGTTTACGGCAGCAATAAGCAGACCGAAAACGAAGAATCCGCCCGGAGCCTGAGTCAGAATCGGAATCTTATAATTTGAAAGGAAGGGAATCTCAATTCCAAACCAACTTCCTGCACCAAAGATTTCGCGGATGCTCGACATCAGGAAAAGCGCGAGTGTAAAGCCGAGACCCATACCGACTGCATCAAGAACAGAATCTAAAACGCCGTTTTTAGAGGCGTACATTTCAGCTCGTCCGAGAATAATGCAGTTTACAACGATAAGTGAAAGGAATACACCGAGCGCCGAATAAAGATCGGGCAGGAAAGCATGCATTACCATTTCAACTACTGTAACGAATCCTGCGATAATAACGATATAAGAAGGAATTCTTACCTTATCGGGAATTACGTTTCTGAGAAGTGAAATCATAAAGTTGGAGCCGATAAGAACGGCCATTGCAGCAACACCCATACCAAGAGCGTTGAGGGTTGAAGATGTTGTAGCAAGGGTGGGGCATGTGCCGAGAAGCAGTACGAGAACGGGATTCTCTTTTATGATGCCTTTAATAAGATTTTGCATTTTTGTCATATCAGAGTCCCTCCTTTACTGCGCTGAATGCGGCTTTGATATCATTTTTAGCGAGTTTTACAGCTTCGCTTGTGACGGTTGCGCCCGAAACCATTACAGCGTCATCTGACAGAGCATCAATCTTTCCTGTGATGCCTGCGACATAATCTGCTGAAGCAATCTTGTCGCCATAGCCTGCCGATTCACTCTGAGAAACGGTTTTGTAAATAACGATATTACCGTCTTTGTCGGTTACATAAAGAACCTGAATGTTTCCGTGGAAGCCGACTGCGGTTGCAAAGAATGCAAAGTATTCTTTGTTTGCGGCGTTTACTTTAAATGCGGCTTCAACGGTTGAAGAAATGTTTTCGAGTTTTATAGCCTCTGCTGTGAGAGAATTAGCAGCATCTTCACTTATTGCTGTTTTAAATGCAGCTTTAATTCTTCTCTCGGCGGTCTTGGCTTTTTCAAGATAAACAGGCGGGAGACTTTCTGCCGCAGTTTTAACCTCGTCTATTCCACTTGTGAGTTCGTTTCCGTCAAGGTCATAAACTGCATAAGCCTTGCCGAAAGCATTTACGCCGACAGCAACGTTACTGTCACCGTTTTTAACGAGAAGAACATAACCAACCTTGGTGGAAGGAGCAAAAGCTGCTGAAACTGCAGGATTAACTCCGTCAAATCCGGAAAGGTCGACAGCCTCAAACTTAGATGCGCCGGAAGAGGGGTTTGCTGCCCAAGGCATAAGCTTGCCGTAAATATTTACAAGCTTCTGCTCATCACTCTGTTCGATGGTGCTGTATTTTCCGAGAACGGCATAAGCATCGTTAAGAACAGCCTTCAGAGCGTTTGTTGTAACAGTTGCGCCTGCATCGTTGTCAGTCGTGGTGTTATCTTTTCCTCTGAAAAGCTCGTCAAAGCCTTCGGGGGTACCGATTCCGGGAGAGTCGGTATATTCAACGAAAGACATTTTTGTGATTTTACCGTCAGTTCCGACGCCAATGATAACGCTCATCGGGGTACCTGAATAGGTAGCGGTTGCGAGAAGCTTAAATGCATATCCGCTGCCGCCGGCATCCTTTTTCATTGCTTTTACCGATTCGGGAACATCGTCACCAAGTTCTACGTCTACAAATTCGGTAGCATTCGGCAGAACCTCGAGGTAAGCGGAATCTTCTTTGTTAGCCTCAGCTTTTTTAATAATGGGTTCGGTTAACATATTTACGCTAGAAAGCAAAACGGCTACTATAAGACAGATGGAACCGAGAACAACAATACTTTTTATTGCATCATTTTTCATTTCTCAGCACCTCCTGTTGAGCCGAAAGGCTTGGTGGTTGTCCATTTGTTTATATAGGGAGTAAGGATGTTCATAAAGAGAATTGCGTAAGAAACACCTTCGTGCAATGTGCCGTAACGACGAATCATAAATGTAATGAAACCGCATCCAACAGCAAAAATAACCTTACCCCAACCTGTTACAGGGCTTGTTACATAATCGGTTGCCATGAATATTGCGCCGAGTAAAAGTCCGCCTGAAAGCACCTGATAAATAGCATAATCGAGGTTTACTATACCTGTTACATTAAGAGATTTAGAAACTTCTTCGGGTGCAAGCAGCAATGCCATCACAAAAACAGTTGCTACAAAAGCAAGAGGAATGTGAGGTGTAATTACACGTCTTACAACAAGATAGATAAAACCAAGAATAAGAGCAACAGAACAAGTCTCACCGATGCAACCGCCAATATTTCCGAGTGCTAAACTCGAGATAGAGGGAAGTGTTGAGACAGGGTCGATAAGATTAGCCATCGGTGTAGCCGATGCTTCAAGGTCTGAAAGTACGGCACCGCTAAAATCGGTAAGTCCAACTTTGTCGGGAGATACCCAATGAGACATGGTTGAACCAAAGGAGAGTAAAAGAATTATTCTTGATGTAATAGCGGGGTTTGCAAAGTTCATTCCGATTCCGCCGAAAAGCTGTTTCACAACGACAATGGCAACAATCGAGCCGAAAGCCGCCTGCCAAAGCGGAATGGAGATAGGCAGGTTAAAAGCCAAAAGCAGACCGGTCACAACGGCAGAAAGGTCATTTACCGTAACGGGCTTTTTGCAAAGCTTTTCAAAGACGAATTCCGACAGTACTGCGAAAATAACGCAGACGGCTGATATAAGGAGAGAACGAAGTCCGAAAATAATGACCGAAGCGATAAGGGCGGGGATTAGCGCGATGATAACATCAAGCATAATTTTTGCGGTAGAACTTTTGCTCTTGATGTGAGGGGATACAGAGATTACGAGATTACCCATTATTTTTCAGCTCCTTTCATTTTTTCTTTGTGTTTACGCAAAGCGGCTTTTGCAAGCTTATGATTTTCAACGAGCGGTCTGTTTGCCGGACATACATAGGCACAGCAGCCGCATTCCATACAAAGATTGATCCTACGGTCTTCGAGAAGGTCGTAGTCACGCATAGCAAAAGCTCGCGCAAAATCCAACGGCATAAGGTTCAAGGGACACGCTCTGACACATCTGCCGCATCTGATGCAGGATGAGGGCTCGGGGAGATGCGCGTCGGTCTCTGTAAAAGCGAGAACAGCATTGTTGTTTTTAAGAACAGGCGAGTTCATATCTTTTACAGAAAGTCCCATCATCGGTCCGCCGTAAAGCACCTTGAAAGGCTCTGCTTTAAAGCCACCGCAGAACTCAAAAACATCTGCAAGTGAGGTACCGACAGGAACGGTAATGTTTTTCGGTTCCTTAACGGCGCTTCCGTCAACCGTAAGAGTTTTTTCAACGAGCGGCATTCCTGTTTTAATGTATTTTGCTATGAAACTTAGGGTAGTAACATTAATAACAATGCACCCAACATCGATTGGAAGCTTGCCTTCAGGAACAACTTTACCGGTGCAATTGTAGACGAGAACCTTTTCACCGCCCTGAGGATATAAAGAAGGAAGCACTTTAACCGTAACAGTATCATTCACGAGCTTTTTCATTTCAGCAATAGCTTCTTTTTTATTCTCTTCGATTCCGATGATGATATTTCTTGCGCCGAGATATTTTTGGAGCAATTCAATTCCGCTTTTAACGTATTCGGCATCATCTATCATTGTTCTGGTGTCGCTTGTGATATAAGGCTCACATTCGGCACCGTTTATAATAACGGCATCTATTTTGGAAGGATCTTTGACATCGAGCTTTACCGAAGTCGGAAAGCCTGCGCCACCGAGACCGACGGCTCCGCTATCTCTTACAGCCTTGATGAAGGAGTCGAAGTCGTGCACTTCAGGAGGTGCGATGTTTTCATCCATTGTCATAAGACCGTCAGACTTTATTGTGACGGCTGTTACCTGACTGCCACCGCTTGTCCACATAGGAGCAACGTTTGTGACTGTGCCCGAAACAGAAGAATGAATCGGCGCGCTGATATAACCGACAGGCTCGCCGATCAGAGTGCCGACCTTAACCTCATCGCCAACCTTTACAAGTGGGGTTGCAGGTGCCCCGATATGCATATTCATCGGCAAGGTGACTGACAAGGGGGCAGACATCCGAACAGGAGACATGTTCGCTGTGTTTTTTCTGTGCGGTAAGTGAATACCGTGAAGTTTTGCCATAGAATCAACCTCATATTTTATAAATTTTAAACTATACCAATAAGAGATTATACTCTATTTGATATTTTTTGTCAATCTTTTAGAATTGTTAAGTT
>JAZONJ010000004.1:0-12827 GCA_045654425.1 Acutalibacteraceae bacterium | reverse complement strand
GTGCCTTGTATTATAAAGCGCACCGACGGACTTAACGCCGCCTATATTACCATAATCGAAAATCTGCAAAGAAGCGACCTTTCGGCTTTTGAAGAGGCTGAGGGGATAAGCCGTTTACTTACTGTCTACGGACTGACAAGAGGAGAGGTAGCAGAAAGACTCGGACTCGCCGAATCGACTCTATCCAATAAGTTGAGGCTCTTAAAACTCGATATGAATCTCAGACGTCGTCTTGAAGCGGCTCGGCTTACCGAGCGTCATGCGAGAGCTTTGCTTCGTCTTCCCGAAGACAAAAGATCTTCTGTGCTCGATGTCATAATCGCAGAACAAATGACACTCACCGAGTCGGAAAAGTATGTTGAAGAAGTGCTCCACCCGAAACCAAAAACAATTCCCAAACCGGAGCCTGTCCGCAAGGGTGTGGTCGGAGATGTGAGACTTTTTGCAAACAGTCTTACAAAGATAGTTGAAACCATGCGGCAAACCGGATATAACGCCGTAACCGAACAAAAAGAGACCGAAAATTTTATTGAGTACAGAATACTCATTCCAAAATAGCCCCCCTTTTTAGTGGGAGTCGCAGAAGTGCTTGCACCGACACGGCTCCCGCTTTTTTAATTGCCGAAAGGCAAATAAAATGCAAAGCGCAAAATGCAGAATGCAAAATTATGGTGTTGCCTTACGGCAACAGATATAAAAGTAGGGTCTACTTCTTGAATTATTAGAAAAATTTTGGTATTATTTAAAAAAGGAGTTGAAAGCTATGGTCCATCTTGGGAACGATTGGGACGAGATATTGGCTGATGAATTTTCTAAGCCATACTATCTGAATCTTCGGGAATTCCTCAAAAAAGAATATTCCACACGAAGAATTTATCCCGATATGAACGATATATTTAACGCGCTGAGAGCGTCTTCTTTTAAAGATACAAAGGTGGTTATTATCGGGCAGGACCCATATCACGGAGCAGGTCAGGCGCACGGACTTTGTTTTTCGGTAAAGCGTCCTGTTGAGCCGCCGCCGAGCCTTAAAAATATGTTCAAGGAACTTGAGAGTGATATCGGTTTTAAAATCCCCGACCACGGAGAGCTGACTTCTTGGGCAGAGCAGGGAGTTTTAATGCTGAACACAGTTCTGACCGTCCGTGAGGGCGCGGCAAATTCTCATAAGGGCATGGGCTGGGAGCAGTTTACCGATAGGGTTATATCTGAACTGAACCGAAAAGAGAGTCCCATAGTCTTTCTTCTTTGGGGCGCTAACGCCAGAAAAAAGGCAGAGGTTATAACTAACCCGATACATAAAAAGCTCATAACGGTTCATCCGAGTCCGCTTTCGGCTTATAATGGATTTTTCGGCTGCCGTCACTTTTCAAAATGCAATGAAATATTGGTGGTTTCGGGGCAGAAACCGATAGATTGGCAAATATGATTTATTTTTCGTGACAAACGGGAAAAAATATGATACAATACTTTGAGAATTTAAAAACGGAGTGAAAATTTTGGATAACAGATATTACGGCTCGGTAATTGCCGAGATGAACGCGTTTTTTGAGGAAAACGGATTTAAAGAGGTTGAAGATACCTTTCAGAATGAAAACCTTTCTGTAAAGATTGAATATGATGAGGCTAAACAGGTTTATAATCTGAAAACAGCCGAAATTGCCGATGGTAAGGTTGGCGAATATGCAACAGCATCGACCTATCTTTTTGATGACAGTCAGTTCGAGCGTGACGCTGCGAGCGTTGGTATGGACTTTGTCGATACACTCAAAGGCAAGCTTGGAATAAAAGCAAAGCGTAAGGCTTCTGCAAATGTTGAACTTCCTACTGCTACTAAGGGTGAGGCAGTAACCGTTACCGTCCTTACATCGAAGCTTCTTGCGATTTACCCCGCGTATAAGGACACCTATAAGGCGCAGGTTGAGGCAAAGGGCAAATATCTCTATCTTGATTTTATGACGACATATTTTGTTCCCGAAATCAGAGGCACTCTCGAGTCGGGCAATAAGAAGGCTATAAAGAAGCTTGTTGATATGCTTATCGAAATGTTCGTTAGAGGAGATAATGCAACCTCTACCACTGTAGTAGCTATTCTTGCTGCCGCAATCGGTAAGAACGAGCAGAGATTTATTGCTGCCGTTGAGCATATGGACGAATGTGCCGCTCTTGTAACCTCGATTAACAATATGGTACCACTTCTCGGAAAGAACAAGAAGTTCACAAAAGCAATGAAGTATACCGATTAATAAGCAAACCGCCGTTCTTTTGAAACGGCGGTTTTTGTATATAAAAAGAAAAACGACACAAACTTAATTTGTGCCGAAGACTTTCGTGTTATGTAATTTTATAAAGCTCTTACAGACTTCGCACAAAGAGTGCGAAGTCTGTTTTATATAAAATTTACTGAGCTTTATTGAGACGGCTGACAAGAGCAGACTTCTTTCTGCCTGCAGTGTTCTTGTGAAGAATTCCCTTAGCACAAGCCTGGTCGATCTTCTTAACAGCAGCCTTTACGACAACATCAGCGTCTGCAGCACCGGTTTCAATAGCGGCATCAGCCTTCTTGATAGCGGTCTTGAGACCCGAACGGTATGCCTTGTTGCGCTCATAATTTGCAGCACTTACTAATACACGTTTCTTTGCGGATTTGATGTTAGGCATAAACTACACCTCCTATAATATAGATTGAGCATCAGTTATCATAACATAAAGTTTTTAAAAAAGCAAGAAGTTTTTTCAAAATGCAGGTGATTTAATTGAATATACGTACCGATTTGGCTCTGGAAAGGGCGGAAATATCAGAAAAAAGCATCGAAGGAGTGCTTTTTGATGAGGAAAAAATAGAGGATATAACCGTTTCGCGACTTGAAATTCAAAACGAAAAGGGCGCAGAGAATCTTAAAAAACCAATTGGAAAATATATAACACTCGGTCTGCCGAGATTTACAAAATGCGGTGGGCTTGATACAAAAGCGGTGGTAATTCTTGCCCGTGAGATAAGGCGGCTGTTACCTGCAAGGGTCGGTTCGGTTTTGGTGGCGGGACTTGGCAACACCGCAATTACGTCCGATTCGCTCGGTCCCGAGGTTGCGGGAAGAATAATTGCCACAAGACATATTTCAAAAGAACTGAAAGCTGAGCTTGGACTTGGAAAACTGTTGCCTGTATCCGTATTGGCGCCCGGAGTTCTCGGACAGACCGGAATTGAAACGGGAGAGATACTGCTCGGCACTGTCGAAAGAATAAAGCCAACGGCAGTAATTGTAATAGATGCTCTTGCGGCGAGGAGCCTCGAAAGGCTTGGCTCAACGGTGCAACTCAGCGATACAGGAATTTGCCCGGGTTCGGGGGTAGGGAACGCACGAATGGAGATAAGCCGCGCAACCCTCGGTGTGCCTGTAATCTCGGTTGGTGTGCCGACGGTTGTTGATATAAATACTTTGCTTTACGATGTAGGCGCAGAAAAAAGCCGTGATGTTGATATGATAGTCACACCAAAAGAGGTTGATATGATGATTGACAGGGCAGCAGAACTTCTTGCAGTCGGAATAAACAGCTCTTTGCAAAGCAGCTTATCGATTGAGGATATAATGGGTCTAATTTAGAACTTCACCTCATATAAATTGTATGAGGTGAATCCCGAATGTTACTGATAAAAAATGCCTTGCCCGTAATAATTACCCTTTTGCTTAGTATTTGTATGGTTTTTGCTGAGGGGGTAGAGGTGGTTTTGGGTGGAGCATTAGAAGAGAATATATCAAATCAAAATACCGAATCTAAAACCGATACACCGTCAGACGCAACGGATTCACAACAGAATTATTCGACGGAAAACGATATCGGCGCAGAAAATGTGTCGTCTGAAGCGGTTTCTTCAAATCAGAGCGGAACCGAATCGATAGAGGCTTCTGCAAACGATCAGGTGGCAGGGAAAATTATTGAACAGTTTATTTCACCCTATTCGGCAAAATATTCGTATAATAATGTATATATGAAAAATACTTCGGGTATAAATATTGACATTAAAAGTGAGCTTGAGGCAAAGCTTTCCTTTAAAATAAAGAAAACCTCCGAGCCCGAGGTTCTGATAGTTCATACTCACGCGACTGAATGTTATATGGAAGAAAAAAGAGATTATTATACAGTTGGCGATGCTACTCGCACTACCGATAATAATAAAAACATTACTCATATTGGAGAAATTATAGCGAAAAAATTGAGTGACGCGGGAATAGGTGTCATTCACGACAGAACTCAGCATGATTATCCTTCATATACGGGAAGTTATTCGAGAAGTGAAAAAACAATTAAAGAATATCTAGCAAAAAATCCGTCAATAAAAATAGTGCTGGATATACACAGAGATTCTATTACGGTGAATGAAAACGACCGAACGAGACCTGTTGCAGAGATAGACGGTAAAAGAGCGGCGCAGGTAATGCTTCTTATGGGAAGTGAAAGCGGCAGCGTTAAGAATTTTCCGAAATGGCGTGAGAATTTCAGACTCGGTGTAAAGTTTCAACAGACGATGGAGGTAATGTATCCGGGACTTGCAAGACCGATGGTTCTCGCTTCAAAGCTTTATAATCAGAATCTGACTACCGGTTCAATGCTTTTAGAGGTAGGTACCGAGTCGAATCTTACCGGAGAAGCGGAATATACGGCAGAGCTTGTTGGAAATGCGCTTGTAAGTTTAATTAATACATTGGGGTAAAAATGAAAAGGAAAAGAAAAAATGTAAGAATTTTTATAAGAGCATCGCTGATAACCGCAGTAGTATTGCTATGTATTACTGCGGTTTTTCTCGGTATATGCGAAAGCTATGAGGAAATAAGGCGAATTTCCTTTAATGAACAAAGAGCAGCAGTTGAGATGTCTTATCGAAAAATCAGAATTCTGGATTTTGAAATTAAAATTTAAAGATTAGTGACACTGGTGTAATTGACCTTACGGATATAATATGGTATAATCTTCTAGGTGATTTCAATGATGAAGGAAAAAAATACTGTAATTAGCGATCTTTTATACTATTATTTATCGTTTGTATATATGGAACTTCTGATGAGGGCTATTACCTGCCGTCCTTTTTTTGGTTGGGGACTTCTCTTTATGTTCGTTTTTGCTGCGGTTCCTGCTTTTTTCTTTTCGGCAATAGGTCGTTTTATCTCTAAAAAAGCCTCGCATATTGTTGGAGCGGTAGGTATAGGCTTTTTCTTTGTGGTATATTCTGTCCAGACGGTCTATCATAATGCCTTCGGCAAATATATGATTATTTACTCGTTCTTCAATGGCGGAGCTACCCAGATAGTCGGAGACGGTGTTATACAAAATGCCGCGGTGGCTGTTCTTAAAGGAATTCCTGCTATTTTAGGTCTTTCGGTTCCGCTAATTTTGTGTTTTGCTCTCAAAAAACACATACGTCATTATCAGAAGGATGCTGTTGTGGGATTGGTGCAGACGGTGGCGTTACTTTTAATTGGATTGCTTACACCTGTAATCATTTCCCTGTTCCCAAGTTTTAAGCCTATTCAGACAAGCGAGTTTGATGCAGATATTGCAGTCAGAGAGTTCGGTCTTTTATATACCGAGAGTTTGGATATAAAGTATAATGTGTTTGGCGCTGAACAAGAACTGTCTTTGGGTGAAGAGTTTAATCCCTCGGACGAAAGCAGTTCGGAACCCGAAACTGATAACAGTCCCGAATCTGAGCCGACGGTTGACACTTCTCCTAATATCAGCGATATTGATTTTTCGGTGCTTGCGGAGACAGAAAAGAATAAAAGCCTTAAAACTCTTAATAGCTATTTTGCAGAAAAAAGACCTACTAACAAAAACGAATACACCGGCATGTATAAAGGATATAATTTCATATCAATAACAGCCGAAGGCTTTTCGCCATATGCTATAGATCCCGAGCTGACTCCGACACTTTATAAAATGAGTCAGGAAGGATTTAAGTTTACAAATTTTTATACTCCGATTTGGGGCGTTTCAACCTCTGACGGAGAATATACTCACTGCACAGGTCTTATCCCGAAATCAGGAGTATGGAGTTTTTACCGTTCAGGCAATAACTATATGCCCTACTGCCTCGGTAATATGTTTAAAAGTATAGGTGTCAAGGAGACCTATGCCTACCATAACCATACCTATACTTATTATAGCCGCGATATTTCTCATCCTAATATGGGTTATAATTATAAAGGCTTAGGAAATGGTCTGGAGGGAGTCAAAAAGTGTTGGCCCGAGTCTGACCTTGAAATGATAAACAGTACGGTTGATGAATATTTAAAGACCGATGAGCAGTTCCATGCTTATTACATGACGGTAAGCGGACATCTTAATTACTCTAAAGTCGGTAACAGTATGTCGGCTAAAAACTGGGATTTGGTTGAGCATCTTGACTGTTCGGATGAAATCAAGGCATATATTGCTTGTAATATCGAACTTGACAGAGCAATGGAAGAACTGCTCCGCAGACTGAATGAAGCGGGAGTTGCCGATAAAACCGTAATAACCATCACACCCGACCATTATCCCTACGGGCTTGAAAAGGACGGAGCCGATAAGTACGCTATATGGCGAGAGCTTCTCGGTCACGATGTGGATACAACCTTTGAGCTATATAAGAGCAGCTTTATCCTTTACTGTCAGGGAACTGAAAATGCTCCCGTAGTAGAGAAATACTGCCAGACAATTGACATTCTTCCGACAATGCTCAATCTTTTCGGTTTTGATTATGATTCAAGACTTCTTATGGGTAGTGACATCATGTCAACCGAGGAACAGCTTGTAATCTTTTCTGATCGTTCGTTCATAACCGAAAAAGGAAAGTATGATGCGAAGGCTAAAAAGTTTTATCTCTTCGACGGACAAGAGGATTTTGCTTCTGAAGATGAAAAGACAAAGTATATTAACGGATATAAAACCGTTGTAAGTAATAAGTTCCAGATTTCAGCCAAAATGCTTGAAACCGATTATTACAGATATGTTTTTAAGAAATAGAAAAATGGTGTTTGGAATCATTCCAAACACCATTTAATTTTTAGGCGATTATTTATAAAGTCCTTCGGCAGTCATTTTTGCAATTGCATCAACAACACCCTGCTTGTCCTCACGGTAAGTAACACCATACCAGCGGTCAGCGGAAGAGAGTACGCGAACCTTCTTGATTCCACCCTTAACTAAGCGGTCAACCTCGAAGGGAATGAAGAACTCGCTCTTCGGCTCGAGAATTCTCTCATCGAGGAACTTTTTGAAATCCTCTTCAAGATAGTCGAAGATGTCAGGTCTGAATCCCCACATATTCATAGAAACGAGACCGTCGGGGTCGAGGTCACAAATAAGGTTTCCGTTATCGTCAAAGGACTTGTTATCCTTGATTTTTGTGTGCTCGGTAACGGTTACAAGATAGCCGTCTTCCAGAGAGCAGATGCCACGTGAAACGGTACCGTTTTCGGTAAGAGTATTTTTAAGCTGGAAGCCTACCATACAATAGTCATTACTAGGCTTTTTAAGTTCCTCATAGATAGTCTTGAAGCAGCTTTTTCCGTAGTAGTCATCCGCATTTATAACAACAAAAGGCTCATTAACTACACCTTTGCAGCAAAGAACAGCGTGTCCTGTACCCCAGGGCTTTACGCGCTCTTCGGGACAGGTATATCCTTCGGGGAGCTTATCGTTTTCCTGGAAAACATATTCAACCTTAACCTTTTTCTCGATACGGTTTCCAACGAGCTCTTTAAAATCCTTTTCGATAGCCTTCTTGATAACGAAAACGACCTTGTCAAATCCGGCTTCAACAGCATCGTATACCGAATAGTCTACGATAGCTTCTCCGTTTTTGCCAACGGGTTCTGCCTGTTTGAGACCGCCGATACGACTGCCCATACCGGCTGCCATTACTACTAGTGTTGCATGAAATTCCATTATTTATCACTCCTGAAAATTTGAAATTTTTAATAATTTAATTATAATCTTGCTATAAGGATATTTCAACCCCTGAAAACAGTAAAATTTAAGAATATTTGTATCAGAAAATCATAAAAGGACGGTTTAACCGTCCTTTTTTTACGTCTCTATTTGATATGTTTGCGTACAATGTCCTTCATTGCGTCCCATTTTTGTTCCATATCGGCAACAAGTTTTAACTGGGTACGGCAACGGTCAAGATTTTGACCCTCATAGGATGTCTTGAAATATGTATCTCCTTCGAGGTAATCGGTAAGGAATCTCATACCGCACTCAATGGTCATCATTTTTGCGCCCTCGGGGAGAAGCTCGATTTCTGAATTGGAAAGAAGTCCGTCAGTACCGTCTATGAAACCGTTTGTATAGGCCTCGAACATTTCAAGATCCATCCAGACCTTTCCGAGATCCTTTTCATCCTCGGCAGCGGTAGAAGCGCCGAAACGGATAGCATCGCCAAAGTCGTTTACCGAGAAACCCGGCATAATAGTGTCAAGGTCTATAACACAAAGCGCTTTTCTTTCCTTAGCATCGAGAAGCACATTGTTTATCTTTGTGTCATTATGGGTAGCGCGGAGAGGAAGCGCTCCCTTATCAAAACTATTGAAAAGAACGTGATAGAAAGGTTCTCTTTCTCTAATGAAATTTATTTCTTCGATAATGCCTGCAGCTCGTCCACAGGTATCGGCCTCAACGGCCTTTAAGAAGTTTTCGAAACGTTTCGGGGTGTTGTGGAAATCGGGAATTGTCTCGTGAAGCTTATCGGCAGGGAAGTCGCTCAGATTTTTCTGGAATTCGCCAAAAGCGAATCCGCACTGGTAAAAATCCTCAAGGCTTTCGGGGGAATCGAGACAGATAGCCTCTACAAAGTGATAAAGTCTCCACACCTTGTTATCGCGGTCGGGATGCCAATATCGGTCAGACTTTGTAGGAATAAAATGCATTACTCCCTTGTGGCAACCGTTCTTATTTATTATATGTTCACTTACCATACGGATATTATCCATAATGGCTTCAGGATTTTTGAAAACGTTAGTATTTACAGCTTGTATAATATATTTTTCAGCATTCTCAGTTTTATCTGATGCGAAAATGAAAGTATCGTTTATATGTCCGCCACCAAATGATTTTAAGGTATCGGGGTCGATTCTTACATCAAAATGGCTTACTGCACGAAGTACATTTTCCAACACAATTCCTCTTTTCTACTAGTTTTTGCTAGATAAGAATAAATGCGTATTGGGTACGCACACATAAATTATACAAGTAAATGACGGAAAAATCAATCAAATCTTTTGAAAATTAAAATAAAGTATGTTTTTGGATATATTCTCTCGGGGTCATACCGGTTTCTTTTTTGAAAACTGCGTGAAAATAGTTTACACTTGAAAACCCTAGACTGTCGGATACTTGTTGTATAGAAAAACCGTCATAGAGCATCTGCATTGCGCGTCTGAGTTTTATGGAAGTGAA
The DNA here is from genome assembly GCA_045654425.1 of Acutalibacteraceae bacterium. Classification (GTDB taxonomy): domain Bacteria; phylum Bacillota; class Clostridia; order Oscillospirales; family Acutalibacteraceae; genus SFWF01. Next base: position 3,386 of record JAZONJ010000004.1, on the reverse strand, counting down.
GTATTTCATAACACCGATATCGGAATACATATGGAATATCTTTTTAAGATTGCTGAGACTGAAATTGCAAAGTTTTGCAATTTCTTCGCCCGTCAAAGCTTCGTTGCAGTGCTCGTTCATTACCTTTACAATGTATTCGTACTGACTGTCATAGTTTGTTTTTTCTGTATTTTGTTTTGCTTCGCGGCCAATCAGACTGAGCAACAGGTTTTCAAGCTCAACGGCAGTACGGTTGGCAAGCAATTTGAATTTCTGCTCATCATAATATTCTTTTGAAGAAAGTCCGCGTATAACCTTTTTGAAAGAGGCGGTAATATCAAGAAATTTTTCGCTTTCCATAGGAGTCAAAGTAATCTGCTTATTTTCAAAATTTTTCATACCCTCTCCGGAAGCATCGAAGGATATTATGCAAAGACGGGGATTCGAGTCGTCCTCTGACCATATTCGGTGGAACTCCATTGGTTTATGGAAAAGAAGCTGACCTGCCGACAGAGAAAAAACCTTTTCATCCGAGGTCGCCATTACGCGACCCGAAACGACATAAACAAGCTCCCAGAAATTATGCATTTCTCCCGAAAAGTAAAAGCCCTTCTGCCGCTCTGCATTGAAGGCGGTAATAACCGAATTTATTTTTATTAGACGTTCAAGGGGAGTGAATTTGTATTCTTGCATATAAAAGCCTCCAAAATGTCCGAATTCTTAATAAAAGTGGCTTATTTCACATTACATTATAATATCGGATATGTTATATTTCAAGTATGGAAAAATTATTCTACCGTATCAGGAGGATTATTTATGGAAAAGTTAAAGCTTGGAATCGTTGGTCTCGGACAGAGAGGTTTCTATGTAACAGGTAATGAGCTTACCCGAATGACCGACGATATGGAAATAGTTGCTGTCTGCGATCTTTATGAAGACAGAGTAGAGAGAATGCAGAAGAAAATTGAGGAAAAGTGCGGTTATACACCTCTTGGTACAACCGACTATAACGAGCTTCTCGATATGGGAGTAGACGCAGTTTATGTTGCGTGCGCTTGGGAAGACCATATTAAGATTGCCTGCGCCGCAATGGAAAAAGGCGTTTATGTCGGTCTTGAGGTTGGAGGAGCATATTCCATTGAGGACTGCTGGAGACTTATTAACACCTATGAAAGAACAAAGGTACCGGTATTCCTTCTTGAAAACTGCTGCTATGGTAAGAAAGAGCTTATGACAAAGGAAATGGCTGAGCGCGGCTTCTTCGGAGATGTTGTTTTCTGTGAAGGAAGCTATTCTCACGACCTTCGTTCCGAAATCGCTCGCGGTGAGGAAATCCGTCATTACAGACTTCGTAATTACATTACAAGAAACTGTGATAACTATCCTACCCACGCATTAGTTCCTATCGGAAAAATTCTTAAGATTAACGATGGCAACCGTTTTGTATCTCTGACCTCTACAGCTTCCTGTGCGAAAGGTCTTCACCAGTATATCGTTGAAAAAATGGGCGCAGATCACAAGCTTGCAAAGGTAGAGTTTAATCAGGGCGACTGTGTTACAACCGTTATCAAGTGCGCTAATGGCGAAACCATTACCCTCAGACTTGATACAACCCTTCCGAGAGCTTATAGCAGAAACTATAACATTCACGGTACAAAGGCTGCCTTCTTTGAAGACACCGATATGATTTTTGAAGAAGCAAAGCATCACGAGATTGAGTGGAGCCCGAGAAAACTCTGGGGTAATGCCGAAGAGTATGAAGCAGAGTATCTCCATCCGCTTTGGAAGGATTATGACGCTTCGGGCGGACACGGCGGTATGGACTTCCTTATTTTCAGCGCTTTTGTTGAGTATGCGAGACTTAAGAAGGAGCCTCCTATCGACGCTTATGATACAGCGGTTTACATGGCTGTAACTGCACTCAGCGAAGAGTCTATTGCCAAGGGTTCCGCGCCTGTTTATATGCCTGACTTCACAACAGGCAAATGGTGCGAACGTAAAAAGCCCGAAGACGATTCCAAATACGCGCTTTAAGCCTTGATAATCGGCGCAGACCAAAAGGGATGACGAGAGTTATGGGTATTCGGTATTTTATAAATATCGGATACCCTTTTTTGTTCTTGCAATTATATTGTATTTATAGTAAAATTACTACATATATATTTTGGAGGTTACAGGGATGTACGAAAATTTAATGAAGTCTATTGATTTTGTTGCCGAGTTTGACTCTGAAGTTGCCGAGGCAATGGAAAACGAGCATAAAAGACAGCAGAATAATATCGAGCTTATAGCTTCTGAGAACTTTGTTTCTCCTGCAGTTATGGCGGCTATGGGTTCTATTCTTACAAATAAATATGCCGAGGGTCTTCCCGGAAAGAGATATTACGCCGGATGCGTTCACGTTGTCGTTGTAGAGGATATCGCAAGAGACAGAGCTTGCCGTCTTTTCGGCGCTGATCACGCAAACGTTCAGCCTCATTCGGGCGCACAGGCTAATATGGCAGCTTATTCTGCTGTTATCGAGCATGGCGATACCGTTATGGGTATGAATCTTGCTCACGGTGGCCATCTTACTCACGGTTCTCCCGTTAATGCTTCGGGTAAGAATTATAACTTTGTTCCTTACGGCGTTGGCGATGACGGATATATCGATTATGACGAAATGAGAAAGATTGCAAAGGAATGTAATCCGAAGCTCATCGTTGCAGGCGCTTCTGCATACTGCCGTGAGATTCGTTTTGACATCATTGCCGACATCGCAAAGGAAGTCGGAGCGCTCTTTATGGTCGATATGGCTCACATCGCAGGTCTTGTTGCTGCAGGACTTCACATGAGCCCCGTACCCTATGCAGATATCGTAACAACCACCACTCACAAGACTTTAAGAGGTCCCAGAGGCGGTCTTATCCTCTGTAAAGAAGAGCTTGCAAAGGCTATCGACAAGGCTGTTTTCCCCGGAAATCAGGGTGGTCCTCTTATGCACGTTATCGCTGCAAAGGCAGTTTGCTTCGGCGAGGCATTAAAGCCCGAATTCAAGGCATATCAGGAGCAGATTGTAAAGAATGCAAAGGCTTTGGCTGACGGTCTGACCTCAAGAGGAGTAAAGCTTGTATCGGGCGGTACCGACAACCACCTTATGCTTGTTGACCTTGTTGGTACAGATGTAACAGGTAAGGAGCTTGAGCACAGACTTGATGAGGTAAATATTACTGCTAACAAGAACGCTATTCCGAATGACCCTCAGTCTCCCTTCATCACCTCGGGCCTTCGTATCGGCACTCCTGCCGCTACCACAAGAGGTCTTAAAGAAGACGATATGGACAAGATTGCAGAGTATATTTCCCTTGCAATTTCCGACTTTGAAGCAAATAAGGAATATATAAAGAACGGCGTTGCCGCAATCTGCA
>JAZONJ010000003.1:0-2966 GCA_045654425.1 Acutalibacteraceae bacterium | reverse complement strand
TCTCACTCAGCAGGTTGTAGCAGAGGTTAAAAAGTTCTTCGACAAAAAGCTTTTTGCTACCGCAATTCCGAGAGCTGTCCGACTTTCCGAGGCTCCGAGTTACGGTATGCCGATACAGTATTACGACCCTCGAAGCAAGGGAGCTAAGGCTTATGACGCTTTGGCAGAAGAGTTTATTAAAAGAAACGGCAGGTGACATATATGGCAGTAAAACCAAGAGGACTTGGCAGAGGTCTTGATTCTCTTTTAGACGAAAACGGCGGTGACTCGGGCGTTACCGAGGTAATGCTCTCACAGATTGAACCCAACCGCGACCAGCCCCGTAAAGATTTTGACGAAGATGCTCTTCGCGAGCTTTCTGAATCTATAAAGAAGCACGGTCTTTTACAGCCGATATTAGTCCGTTCAAAACCAAACGGCGGATACGAGATTATCGCAGGTGAACGTCGTTGGCGAGCATCCCGCATGGCTGAGCTTCGTACCGTTCCGGTCGTCATTCGTGAAATGGACGAACGCGAAGTAATGGAAGTTGCTTTGATTGAAAACCTTCAGCGTGAGGACTTAAACCCCGTTGAAGAGGCTCTCGGATATCGTTCACTTATGGTTTCCTTCGGACTGACTCAGGAGCAGGTTGCCGAAGCAATGGGTAAATCCCGTTCGGCAGTTGCAAACACCCTCCGTCTTTTAGATCTCACTCCCGAAGAGACCGAAGCTCTTAAAAAGAATAAGCTTTCGGCAGGCGCCGCAAGGGTTCTTCTCTCTGCTGCAAAAGGCAGCGAGCTCAGAGCAACTCTTTACCGTCTGGCTCTTGCAGGAGCGTCGGTTCGCGATCTTGAATCAATGGCAAAGTCCCTCAAAGATAAGCCTAAAAAAGAAAAAGCGGACAAGCCTCATTTTTATAAAGAGGTTGAGCTTTCTCTTAAAAATGAGCTTGGCAGAAAGGACAAGATAACCCCGACCGCCAAAGGCAAAGGCACTATTACACTTGAATTTTACAGCGACAAAGAACTCGCTGATTTAGCTAAAAAAATCGTTGATTAGGAGCAATTAATATGTTAGATATCAAAATCGTAAGACAGGACCCCGAAAGAGTAAAGCAGGCTGTGAAAAACCGCTGCGGAAATCTTGACAAAGAAATAGACGCGCTTTTAGAAATTGATGCAAAGCGTCGCGAGATTATCGCTTCTGTTGAAGTTTTAAAGGCTGAGCAGAACTCTGTTTCCAAGCAGATTCCTCAGTTTAAAAAGGAAGGCAAGGACGTTACCGAAATTTTTGCAAAAATGAAGGAAATTTCGGACAAAATAAAGGCAGACGATGCTGAACTCTCTGAGCTTGAGTCAAAACAGCGCGATCTTCTTCTTATGATTCCGAACATACCGTCTGACACAACACCCGTTGGCGCTGACGATACCTGCAATCCTGAAATCAGAAGAAACGGTACACCCAAGGACTTCACTTTCGAGCCTAAGGCTCATTGGGATATCGGTGCTGCTCTCGGCATTCTCGACCCCGAGACCGCTGCAAAGGTAACAGGAACCCGTTTCCACTTCTACAAAGGACTCGGCGCACGTCTTGAGCGCGCTATTATCTCTTACTTCCTCGACACTCACACCGAGCACGGATATACCGAGATTTTACCTCCCTTTATGGCTAACCGCGCTTCTATGACAGCAACAGGTCAGCTTCCGAAATTCGAAGAAGATGCTTTCAAGCTTTCAAATGGAGAATATTTCCTTATTCCCACCGCTGAGGTTCCCGTAACCAATATGCACAGAGATGAAATTTTGGACGGAGCAGAACTCCCCATTAAGTATTGCGCTTATTCGGCTTGTTTCAGAGCTGAGGCAGGTTCTGCAGGACGTGACACTAGAGGTCTTATCCGTCAGCATCAGTTCAATAAGGTTGAGCTTGTAAAATTTGCTGACCCTGAGAATTCTTACGAAGAACTCGAAAAACTTACCGCTGATGCAGAAAGAGTTCTCGAAGGACTCGGTCTTCCCTTCAGAGTTGTGTGTCTCTGCTCGGGCGACCTCGGTTTCTCTTCCGCTAAGACATATGACATCGAGGTTTGGATGCCTTCTTACGGTAGATATGTTGAAATTTCTTCCTGCTCTAACTTCGAGGACTATCAGGCTCGTCGCGGTGGTATCCGCTTCAAGAAGACCCCGAAGGACAAGGCTCAGTACGTTCACACCCTTAACGGTTCGGGCGTAGCAGTCGGAAGAACTGTTGCCGCAATCCTCGAAAACTTCCAGAACGAAGACGGTTCCGTTACCGTTCCCGAAGCACTTCGTAAGTATATGGGCTGCGACGTTATTAAATAATTAAATTTTTACGGCAAGCCGTCTTGACTTGCCGTTATTTTTAGGAGAATTTAATGCGAGAATTTAAACCCCTTATTCCCGAAAATATTTTTCGTTTTTTCGGAGAATTATGCCTTATTCCTCACGGTTCGGGCAATATGGAAAAAATTGCCGACTACTGTGTAAACTTTGCAAAATCGCGAAATCTTCGTTTCGTACGCGACAATGCCGACAACGTTATAATCTATAAAGACGGAACTGCAGGTTTCGAAAACAGAGAGCCCGTTATTTTACAAGGTCATCTTGATATGGTCTGCCAGAAGACCGCCGATTCTGATGTGGATTTTGAAAAAGATCCTATTTCAATCTATGTTGACGGCGACTTTGTAAAAGCGAAAAACACCACCCTCGGAGCCGACAACGGAATTGCTGTCGCCATGGTGCTCTCTATTCTTGATTCCGACGATATTCCTCATCCTCCCATTGAGGCAGTTTTTACAACCGATGAAGAAATCGGAATGATTGGCGCGTCAGCCCTTGATATGTCTCTTCTGAAATCCAAAAGAATGATAAATCTTGACAGCGAAGAAGACGATGTTTTGACCGTTTCTTGTGCAGGCGGACTTGATTTTACCGCTACTGCAAAGCCTGAGACAAAACATT
>JAZONJ010000002.1:0-3588 GCA_045654425.1 Acutalibacteraceae bacterium | reverse complement strand
AAGTTCGACCTTGACGATTTGCTCGCTCAGTTTGAGCAGATTAAGAAGATGGGTAACATCAAAGACCTGCTCGGAATGATGCCGGGTGTCGGAAATCAGATTAAGGATGCCGATATAGACGAAAGAGCAATGCTCAGAGTCGAGGCAATCATTAAATCAATGACCAAAAAGGAAAGGGCAAAGCCTGACCTTTTAAATGCTTCACGCAGACGCAGAATCGCCGCAGGCAGCGGTACGAGCGTAGAGGAAGTAAACCGCCTTATGAAACAGTATGAACAGATGAAAAAGATGTTCAAGCAGATGAACGGCAAAAAGGGTCGCAAAATGAAAATGCCGAATATGCCGAACATGCCGGGCGGATTCGGACCTATGGGATTTTAAAGAGTTTATCTCTTTTTAATACAATATTATTTTAAAAATCAATTCGGAGGTGTACAAAGATGGCAGTTAAAATCAGACTTCGCAGACTTGGTGCTAAGAAGGCTCCTTTCTACCGTGTTGTTGTTGCAGATTCAAGATATCCCAGAGACGGACGTTTCATCGAGGAGATCGGAACCTATGATCCTACTAAGGATCCCGCTGCAGTGAACATTGACAGCGAAAAGGCTAAGAAGTGGATCGCAAACGGCGCTCAGCCGACCGATACCGTTAAGGCTCTTCTCAAGAAAGCAGAGATCATCTAATTATTAAAAAATCAGGAGGACGCTCATATGCAGGAATTGTTAAAGTCTATCGCAGCAGGGCTCGTACAGAATCCCGATGAGATAACCGTAACAGTTGATGAGCCCGATGAAGAGGGTACCGTTGTTTACCATCTTCACGTTGCTGAAGGCGATATGGGCCGAGTAATCGGCAAGCAGGGAAGAATAGCTAAGGCTATCCGTACCGTTATGCGCGCAGCAGCAAACAGAAACAACGAAAAAATTATGGTCGAAATCGACTAAAAGACAAAGCCCTCATTTTGATATGAGGGCTTTATCTTAATGCAAAATGCAAAGCGCAAAATGCAGAATTAATGTGTTGCCTTACGGCAACGAACGGAGATTTATATGAAAAAACAATTTCTTGAAACAGGAAAAATTGTCGGAACACACGGTGTTCGCGGTGGGGTAAGAATTCAGCCTTGGTGCGATTCGCCTCAGTTTCTCTGCGGCTTCAAAAAACTTTACTTAGACGAAAACGGACAGGAGTTTCTCAGCATAACTTCAATTAAACCCCACGGCAATATTGTTATTGCCGAGCTTAAGGGTGTTGGCACTATTGAAGAGGCTGAAAAGTACAGAAACCGTGTCCTTTATATAAACAGACGCGATGTTAAGCTCGAAAAGGGAAGATATTTTATCGATGACCTTATCGGATGTACGGTTTTTGACATCGATTCGGGTGATGAACTCGGAACACTTTGCGATGTTTCGCAGACGGGTGCTAACGATGTTTGGCATATTAAAAGGGGAGATAAGGAGTATCTTATTCCCAATATTCCCGACGTTGTAAAAAACGTTGATATCGATGCCGAGCGTATTGAAATCAAACCTCTCGGAGGTATATTTGACGATGAAGATTGATATTATGACCCTTTTTCCCGAGATGTGCGAAGCGGTAATGAGCGAATCGATTATCGGCAGAGCAAGAAGAGCGGGCAAGGTGGAGATTGAGTGCCACAATATCCGCGATTATTCGGGAAATAAGCATAATAAGGTTGACGATACCCCTTACGGCGGCGGTATGGGAATGGTTATGTCGGCAACACCGATTTATAACTGTTTTAATGCCATTTATGATGCCGAAAAAGAGGAAAAACCCCACCTTATTTATCTGTCACCCAAAGGAGCAACCTTTAATCAGGCAAAGGCGATAGAGCTATCGCAGAAAGACAGAATCGTGTTGCTTTGCGGACATTATGAGGGAATTGACGAGCGTGTTATCGAGTCGATGGTCGATGAGGAAATATCTATAGGTGACTTCGTTCTTACAGGCGGAGAGCTTCCCGCACTGACGGTAGCAGACGCGGTTTGCCGTATGCTTCCCGGTGTTCTCGCCGACGATATCTGCTTTACCGAGGAGAGCCATTTTGAAGGACTTCTCGAATACCCTCAGTATACAAAGCCTGAGGAATGGAACGGAATGAAGGTGCCCGAGGTTCTGCTTTCGGGACATCACGCAAACATCAAAAAGTGGCGCAGAGAAAAGGCTATAGAAATAACCCTTGAACGCCGTCCCGATATGCTTAAAAATGCGAATCTTACCGATAAAGAACGCAAAGCTTTAGAGGAAAAAGGTGTATAACTACCTTTCAGTTTGCTAAATAGTTATTAACACTTTATTGCATTTTGCACAAAAGGAAAAGTTGATTTTTTACCCGTTTTGGAAGAAAATTAGAACTTAGGAAAATATCGTTGACTGTGGAATATATTGTGGTATAATAATACAAAATTACTACTGAAAGTAGATTTTCAAAAAACTTATTCTATTAAGGAGTATTATTATGTGCGTTAAAGATGTAGTTATCAACAATCAGGTAGGACTTCACGCAAGACCGGCAACCTTCTTTATCCAGAAGGCAAACGAGTTCAAGTCATCTGTATGGGTAGAAAAGGAAGACAGAAGAGTAAACGCAAAGAGCCTTCTTGGCGTACTTTCTCTCGGCATTGTTGGCGGAACCAAGATTCGTATAATCGTTGACGGCGCTGACGAAGAGGCTGCAATGAATGCACTTGTTGAGCTTGTTGAAAAGGACTTCAACAACTAAATTTCAAAAAAAGTGCCGATATTTTTGAAATATCGGCATTTTTCTTCTTGATTTTTATGAAATAGTATGATATACTATCATCTGTTCGAGAAAAAAGAATAAATTTCCGGGTGTGGCTCAGTTTGGTAGAGCGCTTGAATGGGGTTCAAGAGGCCGCAGGTTCGACTCCTGTCACTCGGACCATGTTGAATGTTCATAACGGACTTAACCGTTATGAACATTCTTTTTTATGCACATTAGTGTTTGAGCAGGTTTATCCTGCTCTTTTTTGTTATGCCGGCAAGGCTTTGGGTATATACGAAACTGCAACTCCTTGCCGGGTATCCTTGGTTAAAGGCTGTGTAAAGGCGCTTTCAGGGATTTCTATATAGCCTACGAATCGGTAGAATATCACAATTCGTTGGGTTTTGTATTTTCCTTCGCCTTGGGTTTCGTGTACTTCAATGTGGTCGATTAGCTCACGAATAAGCGGCGCCGTTATGGTTTTCATCTCCATAAACTTCCCGATTGCCGATAAAAACATCTCTTTGTGAAAAACTTTCTTGTTAAGTTCGTCGAGCTGAATTTTAAGATTAAAGATTTTCTTTTTCAGTTCTTCTTTTTCGTTTTCGTATTTATGGGAGAGTTCCATATAGAATGAATCTGTGACCTTGCCCGACACATTGTCCTCATAAAGTCGTTCATAAAGAACATCAATTTTATTGATTCTCGCAAGGCTTTGGTCAATTTGTGTTTTGGCATTTTTTTGTTCGTCGAGCATATCCTTGTTGGTTTTTTCAGCAAGCAGTTCTGCAAATCCCTCTTGGTCGTATTTCAGATAGTCGGCAAGTCGTTGTAGT
>JAZONJ010000001.1:0-3977 GCA_045654425.1 Acutalibacteraceae bacterium | reverse complement strand
CGATATCGGTGGTCATTTTTTCAACGAGCAGGGCAATACCTGTGATAACTCCTGCAAGCACTACGAGAGAAACAGCGCCGATAATTATCTTTTTGAGAAGCTTCGGCTTTTCTACCTTGTCGTGCTTTTCTTCAGGTGCTGAAAAAATGGTTGAGCCCTCAAAAGATTCCTCTTCGGCTTCTTCTCTTTTATCCTCGAAGGCTTCGCTCATCGACTTCTCCTCCTTACAAATACAACTATTCCACAGATAATGAGAAGTGCAGGGATTCCCCACTGGAAGATATATGTGATAGCCTTTGAAGCCTCTTCGGTCACAACATAGGTTTCAGACTCAAACGACTTCATATAGAACGAGAATTCATTAGCGTCGGCGCCAACCGAAAGGTTTGCAGCGTTCAGAGCAACATACATATTGTCTGCAGAGCTATAGGTTTCTGCAATACTCTCAGAAACGAAAGAGGGGCTTGCAAAGGCAACGATATAGCTTTTCTTTGACACATTATTAACGTATTCTTCTTCTCGGCTTACAATAATTCCTGCCCGCTTATCCTTTTCTGCATCTGCAGGAGCCTGCCATGAGGTACCTGAGCCGATAGGAGCAACCGCAACCTCTTCACTGTAAGTAGTAACAGGAACAAAGGTAGCTCTTGTACCGTCATCCTCTATTGCTGCGGTAAGAGGAACTGACGTTCCTACAATATACATGCTTGTTCCTTCTGTAACGCTCTTGACTACGTCCTTATCCTCGGTAGAGGGAACGAAAAGCATTGTCATCGGGTCACTCGGAAGGTGGCTTTGCTCATTGGTATCTGAAAGGATTCCGCTTCCAACCACGATTCCCCACTCTTCAAGATAGCTGTAAAGATTCGGAAGCGCAGGAGATGTAGCAGAGGCAAAGAAGAGAACTCCTTTTCCCTTTTCTCCGTTATTGTAAAGCCAGGTATCAATAGCCTCAAGCTCACTTACCGCGAAATCCTCTGTGGGAGACGAGATAATAAGCATTGAAAGGTCTTTTGAAATCTCGCTGATAACGGGATCCTTAATTTCGCTCATCTCAAAATTGTTGAGCGCAAGCATATTTGTAAAGTAGGTAACATTAGAGGGTGTGCAGTGTGTAGAAAGGACACCGACCTTAACGGTTTCTGCCGAAGCAACCTTTCTGATTGCGCTCGATACCGCTCTTTCAAAGTAGTTACCGTTTACAACATATGCACCTGTTGAATAGCCGTAATACTCAGCATACTGGTCATAAAGATAGTAGAGATCGTCATAACCTACAACGGTATCGCGGACATTTTCTTTTCCGTCAACAATATGTGTTGCAGAAATAATAAAGTCACCGTAATTTATTCCGTAGTTTGAATATTTCTGAATAAGCTCAGCCGACTCAGGATTCTGAAGGTCAATAAATTCAACCTTAATATTGTCGGAATACTTGGTATAAAGGTCTAAAAAGCGAAGTGTCTGCTCATAATAATTCGAGCCGGACTCAGAAACGCCAAAAGACTGACCTGTATAATAATCAAGTTCGCTGAGATAGCTTTCTCTTGAAGCGCAAACGGTAATGGTTACGGGAACCGATACGGTTTTAAGGAACTCAATGTTCTCTTCAGTCAGGGTGTTTTCGCCTTTAAGTGAAATATCGATATCGAGATTTACTCTGTCTGCAAGAACGCCGAAAAGAACGTTCACGCCGACAGCAACGGCAATAACAATAGCCGAAATTGCAATTGCATAGGAGCCGTATTTCATTTTTGCGCGGTTAATAAATCTTCTGGTCTTAACCTTTGCGGACTCAGTAGTCTCAGCGGTTTCAAGAACTTCTTCAGCCGAAGTGTTTTTCTTAAACAAATTCATTGTACGGCACCTCCTTTAAGCCCATCTGCGTTTCTCAACAGCACGTACTGAAAGGAAACAAAATACACCTGTTACAGAAAGCAAATGAACAACATCTTTTACGTGGAAAACAGATTCCATAAAGGAATTGTATTTATCAAACAGTGCAACAAAACCTGCTGCGACCTCTACCCAAGGAGCGCTCGCAATAGCTGCAAGAGAGTTCACAAGGGTAAGAACGAGGAAAATGGCGAGGGTAAGTATGCAGGAAATTACCGAGCTTTCGGTAAGGGATGAAATAAACATTCCGATAGAAATGAGAGCAGCTCCGAGAAGAAGAGCACCGAGCAGGCAGTTAAAGTATAAAAGCCAGTTGGTCTCAACCTTTGTAGCGATAATAGTCTGGAAAAGAATGGTCGGCGCAAAGGGAAGCGCAAAAACAGCAAAAGCGGCAAGGAATTTACCCATTACAACACTTCCGACTCCGATAGGAGCGGTAAGAAGAGCTTGGTCAACCTTGAGCTTCCTGTCTTCGGACAGCATTCTCATTGTAAGCACGGGCACCATAATTGCAAGTACCATCGGAAGTGTTCCGAAAACGGCGGTAAGGTCGGTTCCGGAATAAGAAAATGTAAGTGCAAAGCTGAGTCCTTCAAAGAAAAGGATTATTGCTGCAAAAACATATCCAAGAGGAGAAATAAAATATGAACGGAATTCTCTTTTAAAAATAGCTAACATTATTCTTCTCCTCCTTTATCTTCATTAATCTCTACCTCTTCGGTAGCTTCGCCGATAACAACTTCTCCGCTTTCAATGTCGACGTTCACCTTGGTTTCAGTACTTTCTTCGGTCTTTAAAGGAGTAACAAGCGGAACGCTTTCGCTCTCGGTAAGACGAAGGAATATCTGCTCAAGGGTCATCTCGTTCGAATAAAGAGAAAGCAGAGTCTTGTTTCTTTCGGCAAGTCTTTCGCTTATAAATCTGCGAAGGTCCATTCCGGGCTTCGGCTCAACAATAAAGTCACATGTTCCCTGTTCTTTAACACCGAGAGAGTTAAGACTCTTAATACCGGGAACGGTTGCAAGAATCTTATAGAGTTCTTCCTCCCTGCCCTCTGCTCTGACAGTCAGAGTATGGTCGGTCGAAAGGGTCTTTGAAAGGTTGTCCTGAGTATCGTCGGCAACGATAACACCGCGGTTAATAATGATAACTCTCTTACAAATTTCCTGAATTTCGGAAAGAATGTGCGAAGAAAGAATAATTGTATGGTTTTTACCAAGTCGGACAATAAGATTTCTGATTTCCTTAATCTGCTTCGGGTCAAGACCAACAGTCGGCTCGTCAAGAATAAGAAGGTCGGGGTTTCCGATAAGTGCCTGCGCAATACCGACACGCTGACGATAACCCTTTGAAAGGTTCTTAATAAGACGCTTCTGCACGTCCTCAATACGAACAAGCTTTAAAATCTCGTCAATATGAGGCTTCTTCGGGAATTTAACCTTTTTGAGGTCATACATAAAATTAAGATATTCTCTTACCGTCATATCCATATAAAGAGGAGGTAATTCGGGGAGATATCCGATTCTTTTCTTTGCCTGTTCGGGCTGGTCAACGATATCAAAACCGTCGATCGAAACACTGCCCTCGGTCAGAGACAGATAACCCGTCATAATGTTCATTATGGTAGATTTACCTGCACCGTTAGGTCCGAGGAAGCCAACGATTTCGCCCTTTTGGATAGAAAAGCTGACATTATTTACAGCAAGGTGGTTGCCGTACTTTTTGCTGAGTCCTGAAACTTCTATCATAGCTTTTTGACTCTCCTTTTAAAATATTTTATTTCACTGTTAATTTACCAAACAAATTTATGTAATTTGTAAATAAACTTTTAACATTGGTAATATCCATAATATTATAAATGAAAACCCATGAAAAATCAATCAAAATAATATGGAAAGCCCCGAGTGCTATCGGGGCTTAAAATGTCCTGTCATGTCCGCCCATGTCCTGATTTTTGAAAATCGTGTCCGGTCATGTCCGCTTTTTCGCATTTTATGTCCACCCATGTCCACATTTTTCACTTTATAATAAACTTGTAAATCGATTTGCAATTTTTATTATAAAGGAGTATTATTAAAATG